>JAYVOX010000098.1:0-9623 GCA_043757695.1 Schlesneria sp. | reverse complement strand
TTACCCGTAGGATGGACGCCTCGTCCGTCCGAGTCCCCGCTGGTTGTGACGGGACGGACGAGGCGTCCATCCTACGACTGGGTATGCCATCACTTGCCGCTCCATTAAAGTCCCCGCCGACGCGCGGGAGCCTCATCATTGCGGTCGCATCGCGGTCGCGATCTGGCTCGGTTCGCAAGAATTTTGTATCGAAGCGATCCGTGTTGGGGAGACCTCTTTTTAGCCGGACAAATTTTCTCTCTTCAGCCAAGTGCATCATTCATTGCTCGTGCCTGACCGCCAGACACGGCGTCTGTAGGTTGCCACTGGTGGCGTTGTGGCTGTTGCCTCAACCGGTGCATCGGTATTCCGACGCAGAGAACAGCATCGTGGATGGGACCGTCTTCGTATTCGCTCACGGACGAACCCCGAGGTGCTGATGTTACTCGAAGCGGTCGGGGCCGATGCTGCAAGCGAGCAGTGGCAGTCTGCCTTTGCTCGAACGGGCAGCGCCGCGATGTACGTCGAATTGGAGGGCAAACAAGTCTGGCTCCGCGATCAAACGCGGGGCATCGCCGAAACGCCGATGCGACACGCACCAGCGATGCGGGGGTCCAGCGGCAATTGAGAATGCTCAGGCAGCCGGTCTTCCGTTACGCGGCCGCGAATGAGCAGTCCGACGACATCGACGGGGCGCTCTTCGCGTTCGTGGAGGGGACCGATCCCGAGGTGCTGCTGTTGATCGAAGCGACGAAGGAGGGCAATGGAGTCTGGCAATTCGGTCTCGCCCGCACCAATCGCGACACGCTGCAAGTGACATATCGCGGCGATGCCATCTGGTCGGCTCCAAAAATCGACGACGTGATGGGCCGCGAGCGCGAACCGTATGCGCCGTTCAAGCTCGATGAAGTCGCTCGGGATGCCGCTCAAAAAGAAAGGCAACTACTGACTTGACTCATCATGGTGGTAGCCACGTTCACCAGAACGTGGAGGAAATTGCAAAACCCACGTTCTGGTGAACGTGGCTACGATTTGCTTCACATCAGTGATGAGTCAAGTCAATAGTTGCCATTGTTTGAGTACTCGTCACCAAAGCAGAAGGTCATCGACGGCGCGATCTTCTCATTTGCCGTGGCCACCGATCCCGAGGTGCTGCTGCTGGTCGAGGCGTTTGAAGACGACCTCAACGGCTCGAAGCGCACGGGCTTTCGATACGCCTTCGCTCGGTTCCACTATTGGAATGTCGCGGTGTTTGAAGGAGACAAGAAAGCCTGGGAGGCACCGCTCGACAAGTCGCATGAGACGAACGAAATCGGCAGTCCTGAGAACATCGGAAAGATTTACAACAGCTACCACCCGAAGCCGTCGGCTGGACATCCGCAGAACCAAGCCAAGTAGGGTGCGTCGAGTCGTCGAGACGCACCCTTTGTGCAGCGATTGAATGCCGGTGCGTCTCGAAGACTCGACGCACCCTACTGAACTGAAGAAGGTCCAAGCTCTGAACAACCCCAGCCTGACACAGCAAGCAACGCTTCTCCAAAACTCTTCCCCAATTCGATTGCGGCAAAGCCGCGCCAATCGACAGTGAAACGAAATCACTCACAAACGGACAGGCTGGAAGCCGATCCCGCGTTGGCGTCGCGCGAGGATTGCCCGCGCTTTGCCGTCGCAACGGGCGAAGATCAAGACGCCCGGTTGATTGCCGGGAAGAGACAAGTGGCGACGAACGGCTTCCGCCTGAATCGGGATGTGTCGGCATTTGATTTCAATCTGGCCGAAATCGGACTTGCGGAGCCAGCCCCGAAAGTCGCGTTCGTTGTTCGGCAGATCGGCGAGCACTTCAAACGGTTCGACGAAGGCCGAATCGACGAGCTTGTCGCTCGTGAGATATTCCTCGGCACCATCGAGACGATTCAGCCCGTGACGATGCGCGACGAGATCCAGCAACCCCGCGCGGACCACGGCCGGGTTGGGGTCGTAGAGGAAGCGACCGAGCGGCGCGAGTGAGGCCGACACTTCCAGCGGATGTCCGGCGATGGTCTCCCCCGATGGCAGGGCCGTCGCACGGAAGGGGGCTTTGCCTGCGAGAGCGCCGAACCAGATCGTCGCCTCTTTGCATTCCCCGTCGAGACTGATGAGTTCGATCTCGACCTCCTCGAACTTGCCGCCAAAGTTGCTGGCTGGGCCGACCTTGATCGCCCCGCCGCGACAATTCGCCATCAGTCCGTGGAGGAACGGCAAGCCCGGTTCATAGTCCTCGACGCGCGAGACTCTTCCTCCCGCACCCGGTCGGCGATCGGGGTCGATGTGAACGAGTCCGGCCGGGCCGATCTGTTCGGTGACGCTGGTTACGTCGGCGCTGAGCGTTCTCAACCGCGAGGCGACGCCGTATGCGGTCGCATTCCATTCTGCACGCAGACACGCGGCGGGATTGAGATCGACGGCGGCGACTTCACACCGCTCGGCCAACGCAATCGCATCGCCGCCGATCCCACAACACAGATCCCAGACCGCTCCCTCGAATCGCTGGGCCTTGTGTCGCGCGACCGCCTCCGACGTGGACTGCTCCAACCCGCGTCGGTCGAACCACATCAAGTCGGCTCGTGTGAACTTCCCCTTGGCCTTACGACGCAGCTCGTGCAACGACAGTGCGGCACGCACGAGATCGTTTGGGTAAAGCCGCCGCAACTGCGCCTGCAGGCCAAGTTCGGAATCGGACCACGTCGAGATCACGTCGAGGATGGCGGGGGTCTCGCGCAGCAGTTGCAGCACGCGAGCTTCGTCGGCGGGGGAGGCGAGTGTCTCAGTGGAGGCGGCTGCGGTCGGGTGTCTCGACATGCGTTCCTAAGTAGTCCAGCAGAGAGTGTTATGTAGCCACGTTCGCCAGAACGTGGGTGAAGCAATGGTAAAACCCACGTTCTGGCGAACGTGGCTATACGGGGATCAATGCGGGACTACTTAACCGTTGCACCAGTTGATGTAGCCGTTGACCAGCCAGCTCAGCCAGTCGATGCGATCGCACAGCCACAACAGCGGCGCGTAAAACTTGGCGATCCAGACGGACCCTTGAACATAGACGGCCTGGAACCAGAACCAGAACAGCGGCCCAATCGTCACGATGGCGATCACGAAGTAGGCGCACAGATAGATGACGACGCGCAACGCCAACTGGCGGAGGTAGGTCTTGATCCGGATCGACAGCGGTAGCGGATGCGGCGTGTCCATGCGCGGGAGAATAACGCGGTGAGAGACGACTCGAAATCGACTCGATGGAAACAGTCAGGAAGACGAGTCCTTGAACGTGGCCGCACCACACAAGTGCCATCCGGAGTTTGGATCAGTTCGCGGCCCGTCAGCTCGTCGCCGCGATTCGTGAGATCGGATCAGTTGCGGGTTGAAGTGACTTTCCCGCAGGACCGCACGTTCCGACCAACGGCCTTCGTCAGCGCGTCTCCCAAATCGTCGCGAGCCAGCGCGGCGAGTGCCGGCAATCGCGCGACGATCTCGGGGTGCGAAGCGGCGACGTTCTTGGTCTCACCAACATCGTCGTCGAGGTTGAACAGCGCGAGGCCGATCGTTTCGACGCGATAGCCGTGACGACTCGCAATGCCGCGAATGCCCGACTGTTCGATCGCCGCAGGGGCCAGTTTGCCGAAGTTCGAGGGCTTGCCTCCGCGTCCCGGTTCGGCCGCCGTCGTGAGGTACTCGTGCGGCAGATGCAGCTTCCAAGCACCGGCCCGAACCGCGTGCAGTTCGTCACCCGAGTAGTAATAGAAATTGTCGCGCGGCTTGGCGTCGGCTTGGCCAAGCAACAGTGGGGCGAGGTCTTGGCCATCGAGTGGATGTTGGGGCAACGTGGCTCCGGTTAAACGTGCCAGCGTGGGGAGCAGGTCGAGCGTCGTCATCAGCTCGCGACAAACGCGACCGGCGGGAATGTGACTCAGCCAGCGCATCAAACAGGGGACGCGAACGCCCCCTTCAAACGTGGTCAGCTTCCCTTCACGCAATGCACCGGACGATCCCGCATGTTCGCCATACGACAGGAACGGCCCGTTGTCGGATGCGAAGATCACCAGCGTGTTGTCCTCCAGTTTGAGCCGCTTCAGCGCATCAAGGACTTCGCCCACGCCCGGGTCGAGTTCCTCAACGACATCGCCGTAGAGGCCACTCGCCGAACGTCCGCGAAACGTGTCCGAAGCGAAGATCGGCACGTGCGGCATGACGTGGGGCACGTACAGAAAAAAGGGACGCGACGAATTCTGTTCAAGGAACCGGACGGCGTGATCGGTGATCCGCCGTGTGAACTGCGACTGATCGGGGTCGGTCTCGATAACCGCTTCTTGGCGAATGAGCGGCAGGCCGAGGATGCCTCGAATGACGGGATGGAGCGGGCCGTTGTCGTTCGAGTACGGGATGCCGAAGAATTCATCGAAGCCGTTGCGCGTCGGCAGGTATTGAGCGTGATGGCCCAGATGCCACTTCCCGAAGCAGGCCGTCGCGTAGCCGCGATCATGCAGCATTTCGGGCAACAACTGCTCGTCGGCGGCGATGCCGATCAGGCTGGTGTGATTCAAAGCGCCTGCCATGCCGACTCGATTCGAGTAGCAGCCCGTCATCAACGCCGCACGCGACGCGGTGCAAACGGGTTGAGCCACATAGAAGCTCGTGAACCGCGTTCCCTCGGCGGCGAGACGATCCAGATTCGGCGTCCGAATCTTCGCCGCGCCGTAACAGCCGACATCGCCGTAACCGAGATCGTCGGCGAACAAGATCACGACGTTGGGGCGTTCGGTTGCAGCGGCAGCGGTGTTTGTCGAACGGCTCTCACCGCCAACCGCCTCTCGCTCGAAGCCGATCCCCATGATGAGCACCGCCAGCGCGAAGACACCGTTGCTCGCGAACGGGGAATGGCTCTGAACTCTCATCGTGAAGACCGGTATCTGTGTGACCGGTATCTGTGTGACCGCGAGAAATGGAGTCGGAATCAGGACCGGTGCCTCCCTTATAGGAACGACCGTGCCACGCCGATTGTTGAAGTCCCGATCCTAACAGACGGTTCGGTAGGGTGTGTCGAGTCTTCGGAACGCACCATTCTTCGGCGTGAAGATGGTGCGTTCCGAAGACTCCACGCACCCTACGTTCCGCAATGAATTTGCGGCCACTGGTGGACGCTTCGTTCTGAGCGTCGATATAGTCCGGCCCGCATTCATTGTGGAGCAGGCAACAGCAGAAGTGTCCCACGTGTTGAAGTCGGAACGTGGTGAGGAGCAGGTATCGCATGTCGCAATATTCGAGCATTCTGGTCGGCGTCGATCTGCATCACGGTGATCGTGCCGCGTCCAAGGAACTTGGACCAGAAACGCGTGCGGCTATCGAGCAGGCTTTGGAACTCGCGGCTCACTCCGGCGGTACGGTGACGTTTTGTTCGGTGCTCGACATCTCGCCGCAGACGGCATCGCTCATCGAGCGCGATCATGAGAATTTGCTGAAGACCGTCGAAGACTTTGCGAGTGAACTGCTCGATGCCGAAGTGAGTGCCGCCAATCGGCGCGGCATCGCGGCGGACAAAGCCATTCGGTTTGGAGCGGCTTGGGAAGAGCTGGTCAAAGAGGTCTCCGAAAATCATCACCAACTCGTCGTGATCGGGACTCGACCACGCGATGCGGCCACGCGGCTGTTGTTTGGCAGCACGGCCCAGAAGGTCATTCGGCTGGCGGCTTGCCCCGTCTGGATCGTGAAGCCCGATGAAGTGCGCGAGATTCGCGAGATCGCCGTCGCCACGGACCTCGGTGAATCGTCACTTCCTATATTGCACGCCGGGATCGCAGCGGCGCGCGTCTGGAATGCTCGGTTGTACGTGTTGCACGTACTCGAACTGGATCAGTTGTCGTACCTGCTGATTGCGGGTGTTTCTGAAGCTGAGATCGTGGCGTGTCAGCAACGACTGCGCAGCGAGGCCGAAGCGAAACTCCACGCGCAGCTCGCACAGTGCGACTACCGAACGCTTCCGCAAGGGGTCAAGATCGAGATCGTCTTGGGATCGCCCGACCGTGAAATCGGACGGTTCATCACGGCGAACGAAGTCGATTTGCTCGTCATCGGCACGCACGGGCGACGCGGCTTGGAAGCGTATCTACTGGGCAACACTGCCGAGCGCATCCTGCCATCGATCGAGGCGTCACTGCTGGTCATCAAGCCTACGAACTAGGCGGTCGTGGAAGCCCAGTGCGCCAGAACGTCGGTTCATTTGTGCCGCCCCCGCACTCTGGCGCGATGCGGCTACGTTCCGAACAGACTTCCGTGCGGATCAGACTTCAAAGCCTGCGAGACTTCGGAAGTCTCGTCTCGCAGAAGTCTCATCGTCGAAGTCGTCTCGCGTGATGCTCCACTGACTGCCGATCGCTCTTCCCATAACGAGCAATCGGAGTCAGGGCTTGCAAAGCCCCAGCCCTGCTGCGTTGGTCGTGCCCCCGCACAACTTCGCGTGCATCACTTCATGTCGGCGGCGTCAAAGATCGCTGCCGTATTGGTTGGGCATTGCGAGGAATCGCTGCTGCGTCTCGCGGTCACTAAAGAACCAGAGCTTGCCGCGCCAGATGACTCCGACGCGCGGATCGCCCAGTTCGGTCGTGCGGCCTTCTTTGGAACTGACCAAGCACTGACCATTGGCCACCGGCCAGAAGCGGTCAGGATTGGTCAAAAACTTTTGTCGTTGCTCGTCCGAGAAGAAGCAGACGGTCTGCCCCCGATGCTCGGCAGTCAGGCTGGCATCACCCTTGCGCAGCCGGTTCTCATCGAGCAAGCTGACCAAGCAGAAGCCATCGAACCCGAGCTTGATCGTGTTCAACGTGGCCAAAGCCGAAACCGGCTTTGAATCGTCGGATCCCTCTTGGTCGAGGTCACTGCGTTCGCGATGGTTGTCCTCGCGCGGATCGTCCGGCGTGAACTTGACCAACTCCAGCGCGGAAACCAAATCGCCCGCCGATTGGTAACCGGTCATCCGCTTCACGACCTTGAGTTCGGACGAGACGACCAGCGTCGTGGGATAGGCTTCGACATGGAAGCCCGCGATCAGTTCGGGATGCTCATCGGCGTCCAATTCGAGCAGGATGAAGTCCCGGCGTAGTCGCCGTCGCACCCGCTCGTCCGTGAACGTCAATTGCTGCATCTGGCGACAAGGGCCACACCAGCTCGCGGTGATCTTCACCAAGATCGGTCGCCGCCGGAGATGGGCCTCATCAGCGGCCTGCTTGTAACTTTTCCGCCACGTCAGACGAGACATTTCCTGCTCGTCGGCCTGGGCGTTGGGGCGAACCGCGAACGAAGTCGCAGTCGCCGCGACGAGAGCCAACACGAGACTCCCGCTGCGTAAGTTAGCCATGCATTCCTCCTCACATGTGCGGCGTTCAACTCTTCCGTGATTTCGTCCAAGGCAATTGGTCGAACCCGTGAACGCCAGGTTCGATCCGACCACTGCGGCCCCGAGATCGCAGAGCAATTCAGGGCCAAGACGAGGCAGCAAGGTAGCTGCGTCCGCCGTGACTGACCACCTTCACGGCCCTTGCATGGGGGACTGTTAAGAAAGTTTATTTTTTGCCGGGAGCAGGCTCACAAGGCCGCTGGCTCTTGCATTTGTGCGGCGGAATCTCGGCATTGAAACGGCCCCGATTTATCTGACAGCGTGAAGCGTGTCGGCGTGCGTCTCGAGACCGCTCAACCGAACTCCGCAAAGATGTTAAAAGCACTGGCCAGAAGACCCCGCCGAAACGCAGCGGGGATTTCGACACCGCTTCATCGACCTCGCACGGTCATGAGGGAGACATTTCCGAGCGGTGGACTTAGGCAGCAGCCGACAAATAATTTCCGTAGCTGCGTTCGCCAGAACGCGGGAATCCCACGCTCTGGCGAGCGTGGCTACGGTAGGTTATTTCCCCGCCGCTGCCTTACGTCCACCGCTCAGAAAGATTCGGTTTGGGCCGCGCGAGGTAGACAGACCTGTGTCGAACGGTGATTCAACATCAACGGTGGAGTACAACATCGCCATGACTGAACCCATTGCGTATCTGAATGGCGAGTATCTCCCAATCTCGCAAACTGCGCTGCATGTCTTCGATCTCGGCGTTGTGGGTGGGGCTTCGGTGACAGAGATGGTCCGGACGTTTCGCCACAAACCGTTTCGACTTGATGAGCATCTCGTTCGCTTGGAGCATTCGCTCGCGAGTACTGGCATTGAGCCGAGGCTGACGATGGCCGAGTTGGAGGCCATCGGTGAGCGTGTCGTTGTCGAGAATGCGAAGCTCATTCCGGAGCATCACGATCTCGGGCTGATTCTCTTTGTCACGGCGGGACAGAACCTGACGTATCTGGGTCAAGCGGGGCGAGACTCCGCGCGACGAGCGACCGTTTGCGTCCATACTTTTCCGCTGCCGTTTGAGTTGTGGGCGGAGAAGTATGAGGCGGGTCTGAACCTCGTTACGGTGCCGACACGCAGCATTCCCGACGATGTTCTCAACCCTCGAATCAAGCATCGGAGTCGGCTGCACTGGCATCTGGCCGAGGGAGAAGCGCGCCGCATCGACGGCACTGCATCGGCCTTGCTCACCGATCACGAGGGGCATCTCACGGAGACCGCAGCGGGCAACGTGTGGTTCGTGCGCGGCAATACGCTGGCCACGCCGAGGCATCACATTCTGGAAGGGATCAGCCGCAGCGTCGTCATGGAGTTGGCGAAGGAGTTGGGGCTGGCCGTCAGCGTTGGTGACTACTCCGCGCAGGAACTCGCGAGCAGCGATGAAGCCTTCGTCACGACGACCCCCGCGTGCCTAATCCCCGTGACGAAATTCAACGGACAACGGATTGGCGACGGACAGCCCGGCCAGGTCGTTCAAAAATTGATCGACCGTTGGAGCGAACGGGTTGGCCTCGACATTGCCGAACAGATGCGACGCGGCGCGGCAGATCGCAGGGCCGTGTTGCCGACTGGTTGATAAACGTCGCGGTTCGGCGCGGGTCTCCCGACCCCGCCGAAACGCCCGCCCGAAGGTCTCCTCTTCGACTTCTTCCTGTTCCACCAAGCCTGAAGGAGCGTCCAACGATCTCGTCCTCACGGCTTGGCGCTGATATCGCAGCGGCACAGGAACTGTCCGCAACCGGGGCAGCCGTTGCCGTACTTTTCTCTCACGGCCGCTTCGAGGTCCACGCCCGCGACATTGGCGATGGTGGCCAGCCACGCGAGGACATCTGCGAATTCGAGAGCCAACTCTTGAGGAGTTCCCTCACGCAGCGCGGCTGCTAGCTCGCCAACCTCTTCCATGAGCCACATGAACGTCCCCTCGACACCGCGTGCTTCGTCCTTCGCTCCATACATTTGTCGAATGAGCGATTGCAGATCACGGAGACTCAGTGGAGTTGGTTCGGTCACAGTTTGGTCCTTTCGAGAAAATCGGGGAGGTGCCTGATCGGCGAGCTTCGGCTTGGTGTTGGTCGGAGAACTTTGGCCGGTCATCTTATACCTCACGCGGCTTGAGTTGAGACCTAGGTGTCTGTCCGGATAGGCGAAGGTCATACCTTCTGTAGGGTGGGCACTGCCCACCATCCACGACCGATTGTGGTGGGCAGTGCCCACCCTACGGGTATCCGGACAG
>JAYVOX010000097.1:0-2605 GCA_043757695.1 Schlesneria sp. | reverse complement strand
TTGGAGCAGGCCAGCAGCGCGGCCGTGTTCGCACTCTCCGGCAAGTCGCCCGATTTGATCCCCGTGCCGAACCCGCGACCGCGCGCCGCGTGAGGGTCGTTCCGGCAGCAGTCCGCCAGCAGCACCCGGTTCCCCGCCGGAGACAGTGCCAGCGCATCAAACACCGCGCCCATGCTGATCAGCGTCGTCGAATCGGGTTCGATTCGTGGCTTGCCCGCCGCGATGAATGTCTCGCGCCCCTTCGCATCCAGTCGCTTCCGCATCGTGCAATCGTAGGGACAAAAGTACGAACGCGAGGTCGGCTTGCCGTCCGCACCGTCCTCGTCGTACTCGACGCCGTGACCGAAGAAGCCGAGCACGATGACTCCCGGCTCATTCCCCTTCCTCGTCAATTGTGCCAATGCCCTGTCGATCGCCGACTTCGTCGCTTTCACACCCAGCAGCGAATCGACCTCGTACCCGGACGCCTTCAGCTCCGCCCCAATCGCCAGAGCATCCGCCTCCGGGTACAGAATCTTCGGCGGTGAGTTCAGATGCGCGTGCTCATACGTGGTGACGGCCACCAACAACGCATACTTCTTCGGAGCCTGAGCCACCGCCGGGGTCGCCATCGTGACGGCCAGCAGCCACGCGGCCAGAACGCGAGTCGTTCGGAACATGACATCGACCTTTCTTGAACTCAGACGATCTCGAACACGCACGTCGTAGGATGGGCACTCCTGCCCGTCGTCTTGCTTGCCTTCAAGAAGAAAAAGAAGAGACGACGGGCAGGAGTGCCCATCCTACGGGGGAATCACTTCGTGCCGCCAGCGGGTGATCTCTGCGACGAGGAACCGGTCAGGGGTCAGCACATACCCGGTTCTTCGCACCAAGAACCGGGGGGCTTACGCCACCCCGCTCGGAAAGACTCAGTTTGGGCCGCGCGAGGTTCACCTCGGGCGGTTGTAGCGGATGCTAATGGTCGAGAGGACGTTCGCGCCGATCTGGACTTCTTTGGCTGCCTGTTTCTCTTGCAGGCCCTCCCCCTTGGCGGTTTCGCCGAACGAACGGCCGCTGAGTTTTTCGCCGGGGGGACAGGCTTCCCGGAACTGGACGGTGATGACGCCGACACTGCCGCGACCTTTCAGAGCCGAGGCGGCTCCCTGTCCGAGTTCGACCACGCGAAACGCGAACACGTTGTCCTTCGCCTGTGGGTTGATTGTGTGTTGCCAGCCGCGAATGACGATCCGTTCTCCCGCCTTCACGAAGTAGCCGGGCCAGTGGATCGGCTTCCCATCCGCCTGCCGATCGACCGAGAAGATGTTGGCCACTTCCAGTCCATCCACGGTGAGGCTCGCGACGGCGTCGGACTTGTCGTGGTTGACGAGTTCGATCTCGTAGTAGTCGCCGGGGCCGATGGGAGTGAAGGCGAGGCCATTCACATTCTGGGGCGCGACGGGACTGGTCGAACCGTTGAAGGTCGTCTTCATCAAAATCCCCATCGACCACTGCGGCGCACCTTTGGCGGAGACTCGGGTCTGCCCCTGAAGATCGAAGGTCGGCTGCTCCTGATCGGCCTTCGCCGCGGCATTGCGTTCCTGGAACGAGGCTTTGGGATTCTGCGGCCCCGTCCCCGTCTGGCCGAGAATTTTCCGGATGTCATCGGTGTCGTTGATGTCGGAGGTAACGGCGACGATCTGTTTGCCAACCTCTTGGATTTGGAGAGTGACTCGAATCACCATGGCTTTCGCCAGCCCGGGGTCGTCACTGGAAACATAGTGGTAAGTTCCGGCCAGCGTCAGTCGTGAAGTCGCGTCCAGTGAGTCGGCGAGTTCCTGCTTCAGCAGCGTCTCCAGGCTGAGTCCAAAGTTGGAATGGCGCGCCTCTCCCGACCCGCGAATCTCTTCCAGTGCCAGCCGCCTCCCTATGATGAGGGGGTGTTCCTTCAAAGCTTTCCTGATCCCTATGGCGAGAGTTTGGATCTCGCCGTTCAAATTGGTCGCCGTTGCGGCCAGAGAGAGCGTGGTGACCGAGCAACACGCGGCTGCGGTCAGGATCATCAACAAGTGTCGCATGGTTTGGGTTCCTTGATGGTGAAAAGTAGTTGTTCCGTCCCCGTTGGGGACACTCGTGGGGCAGGAACTGCGGGCTAATGAAAAGCCGTTTGACACAGACTGTTGACGAGGCGGTTTCCTTTGGAGTGCGGAGGCTCGACTCCGCTTTGGCATTTTTGTTTTTTCCATTCCTTCGCTTTGGCGTTCGAGTCAAAAAGGCTGCGCCCAAAATTCCAAAGCGGCGTCGAGCCGCCGCACTCCAAATGAGTTCCTCAGAAGTGCCTGACCCCGATCTTCACTCTTTGAATGTCGGCGTGGTGTAGTCGAGCGTGAAGGCGGTCAACTGCATGATCGACGTGCCGCCCGTGGTGCTTTCCCAGAAAACCCGTTTGATCTTGCCATCCGGTCGCAGCAGCACGGCCAGACCCAGCCGTTGCAGCAGGTCGTCTCCCTCGAGTTTCGCCCGAATGCGATTGACGTTCGGTTCGTGCAGTTCGGCGGCGACCGCTTTCAGGTCCAGTTCCTCCTGAATGAAGTTGCGGGCGACATCGCTGACCGGCTCGGGGAAGTCG
>JAYVOX010000096.1:0-2608 GCA_043757695.1 Schlesneria sp. | reverse complement strand
ACGGCCAAGTAGCGGTCATAGCCCGCGAAGAGTTCATCGCCGCCATCGCCGGTCAGCGCGACGGTGACGTGTTGGCGGGTCAGTTGCGAGAGGTACATCGTGGGGATTGCCGAGCTGTCAGCGAACGGTTCGTCGTAGTGCTGCGTCAGCTTCGGCAACATCTCGATCGCGGACGGATCGACCACGAACTCGTGGTGATCGGTCCCGAGTTTCGCGGCGGCTTCGCGCGCGTAGCTGCGCTCGTCGAACTGCTTCACGTTGAAGCCGATCGAAAATGTTTGGACCTGCTCGCTGGTCTCGCGCTGCATCAACCCGGTGATGATCGTGGAATCGACCCCTCCCGACAGGAACGCGCCGAAGGGGACATCGCTGCGCATCCGGAGTCGCACCGATTCGGTGAGCCGTTCGCGCAGCAGGCTCTTCCAATCGGTCGCTGACTGAGCAGGCAAGGAGGCTGCGGACAGCAAACTGTTTGCGGTGGAGTTGCTCGTTGGAGAGCCATTCGTCGTGAGTGGCCGCGCGTAGGGAGCTTCCCAATAACGCTGCACGATCAGGTCGCCCGTCGTCGCGTTGAACTCAGCCCAGTGGGCGGGGGGGAGTTTGCGATAGCCGCTCAGCATGGTTTTGGGATGCGGCACGTATTGCAGTGTCACGAAGTCGGCGACCGCTTGCGGGTCGATGTCGCGCGGTGCGCCGGGGACTTGCAGTAGCGCCTTGAGTTCACTGGCGAAGGTCAGTCTGCCGGAAGCGATTCGATAGACGAGTGGCTTCTGTCCCAGGCGGTCTCGCGCGAGGAACAGCTTGCGTTGACGATCGTCCCAGATCGCGAAGGCAAACATGCCGCGCAGGTGCTGCACGCAGTCCTGCCCCCACTGTTCGTAGGCATGCACGATGCACTCGGTATCACTCGCGGTGCGGAAGCGATGGCCGAGGGCTTCCAATCGCGGTTGCAGTTCGCGGTAGTTGTAGACCTCGCCGTTGAACGCGATCCAAACCGTACCGTCTTCATTCGAGAGCGGTTGATGCCCGCCCGCGAGGTCGATGATGGAGAGCCTGCGATGCCCGAGCGCCGCACCGCCCGCGTGACCTCCGCTTTTCAATGATCCGCTCGACGCCACGTGACTCGCAGAGAATGTTGAACTCTCAGAGAAATAGTGCCCATCGTCGTCCGGCCCACGATGACTGATGACGCCCGTCATGCGACGCAGCACTGCCTCAGCAAGCGGCTCGGCATCACTCGTCCAACAGGCTCCTGCGATACCGCACATCAAACCACTCCCAAGACCGAACAATTGAGCCTTTGCCAAGCGGTCTGTTGCTATCGAGATGAACTGGCAATCAACTCACGGTAAATGTTCGCGTAACCATCGACCATCTTCGGGACGCTGAAGTCGCGTTGGATTTGTGCGCGGCCCGCTTGGCCGAGCCGTTCAGCCAAGCCCGGTTCGTCGATCAATCGGCGGACGAACTGCATGATGCCGACTGTGTCTGCCAGCTTAAACAGAAATCCGGTCTCGCTCTGCCTGACCAATTCGCGGTTCGGCGGGATGTCGCTGGCAACGATCGGCAGTCCGGCCAACATTGCCTCCATGATGCTGTTCGACATTCCCTCGAAACTGCTCGCCAAACCGAAGACGTTGCATGCGGGCAGGAACCGTGCGGCATCGTCACGGTGGCCGAGAAACGTCACGTGCTGATCGCAATGAATGTCGCGTGTGAACTGTTCGAGCCGTTCGCGCTCGGGGCCGTCTCCGATCAGAACCAACTGCAACTGTGGACGAATCTGCCGCAGAATCTCGACCATCCAAATCAAGTCTTCGACTCGCTTCTGCTTGGCGAGCCGACCGATGAAGCCGACGACAAACGAGTCGGGGGCGAGGTTCAGTTCGGCGAGCAATTCCGCGCGAGCAATTCGTGGTGTTGACTCGCTTTCGATTCCATTGGAGACGCAAGCCAGTTTCTCCGAAGGGACGCCGAGTTCGCGATAGAACTCGACGACACTAGCCGAGTTCCCCACGAGTCGATCCGTCCGCGCGATCAGTCGCCGATCGAGCCACAGTTGCCAGTGCGCCTTCCAACTATCGACGCAGCGTTCCGAGACAACGATCTTCGCACGCGGGATCGCGTGAGCACACAACCGTCCGTAAGCATTTGCCGAGAAGAGCCACGTGTGCAGGATGTCGGGGTCTTGTCGGATCAACTCCGCCCGCAGTCGCCAGAACGAAAACGGATCGAACTTCGCCCGCTTGCCGATCACCGTGAGTGGGATGCCTGCCGCCTGGAGTTCATCGGCATAAGGACCTCCGCGTGTGAGCGCGATCGCGCGGACATCGAACTCCTCGCGCGACAGCTTCGTCGCGAGCAACAGGAACTGCTTCTCCGCCCCGGAGCGGTCGAGAGTCGGGATCAAAAGCACAACGCGCGGCTTCGACACGGAAGGAGGTCTCACGAGGATGGTCGAGTGGGAAATCAGCGGGGGTCCTATTCAGCCAGGCCAACGAGGCACTTTCAAAGCGTGGCGGCGTCTCTTCAACGTTGATGTTTCGGACCAAAGTCACGTGGGGCAGATTTGTAATCTGCCCGAATCCCATCGCGACACGGGCAGATT
>JAYVOX010000095.1:0-2614 GCA_043757695.1 Schlesneria sp. | reverse complement strand
ATCCGAGAAGGCGAGTCCTTCGGCCAGGGTGTCGGCTATCTCGACGACGGCACGATGGTGGTCTGTGAACAGGCCGCAGTCCTAATTGGCAAGGACATTGATGTCATTGTGACCAGCATGTTGCAGAACAGCGCCGGTCGAATGATCTTCGGCCGGATGCCAGGTTCGCCCGTCCCTGTCGCGCGTTAAGTGCGGCGCAGGATTAACTGGCTGGAATGTCGCCGATCGCACTGCAAAAGTAGCGCTGCTTTCGCGGAGCGATCATCCACACTTTTTTCTGCGCGAGTCCTTAGGCGACCGGTATGAGTTCTCTTCCCCTGACCAACCCTCAGCGTGAGCGAGGGTGTCCGTTGAGCGACGCCCTCGCTCACGCTGAGGTTAGTTAAATCATATTTCCTGCCGGTCGCCTGAGCGAGGCGTTCATCTCGAACGCACGAACGGCTTCATTGGACAGATTCGCGACAACGACTTGACATCGCCGACAGCATCACTTTTTGCGGGCCTTCTAACTCCTCATCGTTGGCGTCCTCTGCTAGATTCCGTCGTGTCGGGCGACTTGGGGTAGGACGGCGTGACGTTTGGCTTTGGTTGCCCGAAAAACGAGCCTGTTCGATGTACCGCGAATCGGCTCACCAATGCGTTCGAGGAGATCGCCCTCGAACAGCATCTTTAAGTCGCCCGACTCGAAACCAGAAGCCAACCTAATGAACTCTTCTGACACGATGCTTGCGCCGCGTGCCGCGCGCGAATCCGCCAATTCGACTCGATCCAGTGGAGGCCAAGTCTCGATGGGCCACAGCAATGCCGGAGCTGGTGACAGTTCCAACCTGTCTTACGTCGAATCGCTCTACCTCGAATACCAGAAGTCGCCCGAACTGGTCTCTCCTGATTGGCGAGACTACTTCCGGCAACTGTCTGAGGCTCACGCGACCTCCGACCCTGAGACGAATGGCAACGGTCTCTTCCGTCCGCTGTCATCGGGTGACACGGGTTTGGTCAGTCCCGCTGAACTCGACTACGCAATCTTGCAGGAGCGAGTCGATCAGCTGATCCGCAACTATCGCGGCATGGGCCACTACGCCGCCGATATCGACCCGCTCGGCCAACCGCGTGCATGCGTCCCCGATTTGGACACCGACACCTGCGGCTTCAAACCGAGCGACCTCGATCGCAAGTTCTCGACGATGGGCGCGGGCGGGCCAAACCTGCGGACTCTGCGCGAAATCCTCGAATGGCTCCGCAACACCTACTGCCGGTCCATCGGTGCGCAGTTCATGCACATCGACGATCTGCCGGTGCGTGAGTGGCTTCAACAACGGATGGAAGCGTCGGAGAACCGACTCCAACTGACTGCGGAAGAACAGCGACGCATCCTCAAGCGGCTGAGTGACGCGGTGGTGTTTGAAGAGTTCATTCTGGAAAAGTTCGAGGGGACGAAGAGCTTCTCGCTGGAAGGGGCGGAGACGCTGATCCCGTTGCTGGAGCTGGCCCTTTACAAAGCGGCCGACCAAGGGATCGAAGAGGTCGTATTCGGGATGGCCCACCGCGGCCGACTCAATGTGTTGGCGAGCATCATGGGCAAGGCTCCGCGTGCGATCTTCCGCGAGTTCGCTGATCTCGACCCCGAACTGCACATCGGGCGCGGCGATGTGAAATACCACCTCGGCTACAGCAATGACTGGTATTCCGGCGATGGTCGCAAGGTTCATCTCTCACTTTGTTTCAACCCGAGCCATCTCGAATTCGTGAACCCCGTGGTGATGGGCCGCGTGCGAGCCAAGCAGGATCGCAAGCAGGACGTGGATCGCAGCAAGGTCATGTGCCTGCTGATTCACGGCGACGCGGCATTTGCGGGCGAGGGGATCATTCAAGAGTCACTCAACCTCAACCAGCTCGAGGCGACGCGCATCGGTGGCACGATTCACGTCATCGTGAACAACCAGATCGGCTTCACCACCAGTCCGTCGCAGGGTCGCTCGACCCCTTATGCCAGCGACGTGGCGAAGATGCTTCAGATTCCGATTTTCCACGTGAATGGAGAAGATCCCGAGGCGGTGGCTCAAGTCGTCCGCTTGGCGATGGATTTTCGGCAGCAGTTCCACCGCGATGTCGTGATCGACATGTACTGCTACCGACTGCGCGGCCACAACGAAGCCGACGAACCCGCCTTCACGCAGCCGCAGATGTACAAGACAATTCGGTCGCGCAAGAAGGTCGGGCAGAGCTACCTCGATCAGCTCATCAAGATGGGGGGCATCGCTCAGGACGAGGCCGAACGCCTTCACTTCGCACACCGCCAGCAACTGGAATCAGAACTGGAAGTCGCCAAAGGCCCCGGATACGAACACCGCTGGGACATGCTGCAAGGCTTGTGGCGCGGCTTCGTCGGGGGGTACGAATCCGGCGTGGCCGACGTGGTGACGGGCGTCGATGGGGCGTTGTTGGTTCAGACCCTCGAGTCGCTCGCGCGACTGCCGGAAGGCTTTCATCCTCATAAGAAAATCTCCAATCCTGACACGAAGACTTCCACAGAGCTGCTTCAGAAACGCGCGGCCATGGCGACGGGCAAACAACCCATCGACTGGGCCGTGGGGGAGGCTCTCGCGTTCGCAAC
>JAYVOX010000094.1:0-2624 GCA_043757695.1 Schlesneria sp. | reverse complement strand
CTGCATTCCGGCCAAAGACCGCGAGCAACTGTTGGCGACCATTTCCGAGGTTTCAAGCGAGACGTTTCTACCCATCGCGGGCCACCCCGGTTGGTTTGAAGCTGAAAAGGACAAGGACTCGAAAGTGGGGTTCGTCGGACGTTACCTGTTGGTCCTCATCCAGACCGGGAAGCTCAAGCAGTGGGACCGCAACTATCCTGACTTCGAGAAGCTGGCCAAGGGATCGCTCGGGCAGCACGGCTTCGCCTACTCGCTGCACAGACGCGGCCTGCCGAAGATCATGCGTGAAGAGCTGGCCGAGGCTTTCAAGCTGACCTATGCCGCAGGATTCCAACGTCACGACGAAGAGGCGGAGGCGGACTTCCAGTTGCGCACGATGTTTGGTCCGCTCACGAACGAGTTGCTCGACCTCGCGCTCTCGCAGATCGAAGAGTTTCGCATCACGGGCCACGTCGATTCGAGGACACATCAAGTCCTAGTCGATGCCGAACTGATCGGGCCGAAGGAGGGGAAGCTCGCCAAGTTTGCGAGCAACCTGAAGGGGAAAAACGGCCTGTTCGGAAACGTCTCGACCGACAACGCGGTCTACGCAGCCAACGTCTCCTTGCCACTCCATCCCCAGCGATGGAAGCCGGTTGCCGATGCGCTGCGGCACGTCGATCAAAAAGCGATGTTCCTGACCCCGTGGTTGTTCGACTTCACACAGACGCTCGCCAAGACCATCGACGCCGGGCAGCTTGAGCTTCATGCCTCTTATGCGGCTGACGGAACGGGGCTGCTCGCGCTGCGTGTCGCGGGGAACACGGCCTTCGCCGAGCAAGTCCAAGCCATGCTGGAAGCGATCGCCAAGCCGAACGACGACGCTCTTTTTAGGGGGGCTGTGAAGATTGCGGCCGATTCCATCGAAGGCTGGCCCGTTCACCGTGTGAGGGCCTCGATGTTTGATTTCTTGACAGTGGGGGGCATCGGCTGGTCGGACCTCACGGCCAGCGATGCGCGTCCCGTTGTGAAGACGACGTACACCGTCAAACTGGCGGATGGCAGAACAAAAACGCGCGAGACCTCTGTTCAAGTGCCCGCCCCAGAAGGGACGCCACAGAACTACGTCTGGGTCGTTGCCACACCAAGTGGTCTCTGGCTGGCATTGAGTTCACCGGACAAGCCTGAATTACCCGAGTGGTGCAAGACGGCGATCATGGCGAGTCTCGCCAAGCCAACCGCCACGACCACGGCCAACCGCAGCAACGCTCCCGTCCGAGTGCTACTGCGCGGTTTGGGAGCGTCGCCCCCAACGAGGGACTCGTCGAACGACAAGGCTGACGACGCGAAGGTCACTCAAGCGGCAGCTCAAGCCCAGCCCGCCCCCTTGCCGCCGAACGGCGCGAAGAAACAGCAGCCGCTCACGGCGGAACAACTCGCCGCCAAAGCCGCTGCCAACGAACGGGCGCGAATCCAGAAAGAGCAGGAGCACGAACGAGGCAATCTGTTGCGCGATGGCTCCAACACCGTGCGAGCCGAACTGCGTTCCACCGAGACCGGTCTGCGAGTCCGCACCACGTTCGATGACGCCTACTTCCACTGGTTCGCCACCTACATCAAACACTCGCTCGATCCCAGTGCGGGTGATGTCGCGGATTTCGAACTGGACGGCAGCAGCGTCGAACTTCCAGAACCGGCTCTGCCTCAACCACCGGTCAAATGAGTCGCAGGAAAGCGTTCCCGATCATCATGCCGCGTTTCGCGATCCTCATTCACGATCATCCGACGCTTCACTGGGACTTCCTGTTGGAGCAGGGTGAGTCGTGCCGCACGTGGCGGCTGCTGAGTTCGCCCGATTCGCTCGGCGACATTCCGGCCGAAGAGATCGCCACACATCGCCTGATGTATCTCGACTACGAAGGTCCGGTGAGCGGCAATCGCGGCACGGTGACTCAGTGGGATGCCGGGACGTTTGAGTGGCTCGACACCTGTGACGACCTTTGTAAAGTCCGACTGCAAGGCATGCGGTTCACGGGACTCGCGCGGCTCGTTCATTCGCAAGGTCGTGAGATCGCGTGGCGGTTCGAGGCGCGGGGTCGGTGAGGCTCCCGCAATCTCTTCTGGTTCTCTTCTGGTTCCCAAGCTCCAGCTTGGGAACCCGCTCGCGAGAAGCTCCGGCTTCGCGTCTCCTCGAATACTCTCGAAGCGGGAGCTTCTAGGCCGTGCGTTCCCAAGCGGGAGCTTGGGAACGAGAGTTAAGGACTGATCCGCCGTCGTTCCAGCTCGGCCTTGCAACCGACCGGCGTCGTTCCAAGAATGTGCCCCGCTTTGGAGGCGGCTCGGTTCACAGCCAGCTCCTCGTCCTGCCTCGCATCCCGCCTCGCTCTTGTTGAGACTGCCCCATGTTTCGCTTCGCTTCGTTTGTCGCTTCTGCCGCGTTGGTCCTTTCGGTGGCGACCGATCCCTGTTTGACCGCGGCGGAGCCGGCCGGTTTGCCTCCGGTCGCCCACCCCAAAGACAATGCCCCCACGCCTGAGAAGATTTCTCTCGGCAAGCAGCTCTACTTCGACGGTCGCCTGTCGGCCGACAACAAGGTCTCGTGTGCTTCGTGCCACGATCCCGCCAAAGGCTTCAGCAACGGCGAG
>JAYVOX010000093.1:0-9703 GCA_043757695.1 Schlesneria sp. | reverse complement strand
GGGGTCATCCGCTGTTCGACAAAATGAATCCGCCTCGTCATGGACTCGCGCAGCGACTGCGGTAGCAGCACGCGAATCCGCTTCGCACCGTTGGGCCTCACGATTCCATCCTGAATGTCGTCCTCACCCACAATGCGAGTCAGCATCCCGACACGCGCAAACAGGTCTTCATCTCCGGCCAGTGCCGCGACCGCCTCATCGTTCACGCGATGCTCGTCCGTGCTGACGAGAATCTCGACGCGACCACTCTGAGCCGCGACGGTCGCCGCCGATGGAGTTGCTCTGGTGGCTCTGGTTGCTCTGTTTCCACCCCCGCGACGTTTCGGGGCGGGACGTTGTTTTGGTGGATTAAGTCTGCCGGAGTCACCAGTGCCTGCCCACGACTCATGCTCCGCCGCTCGCTCTGCTTTATCTGAGGCACTCATTGAGCCACCCCGCTTTCCAACTTCCGCAGAGCTTCCATCACGGCCGCCGGTCGATAGCGCACCGAACGACCAAGACGAACGGCCGGAATCGTGCCGTCTTGAGTGAGCGTGAAGACGGTTCTTTCGCTCAGCCTCGTGAAGCGTGCCACGTCGCGGGCCAGCCAGAGTTCTTCCAACTTGGGGTTCGGGTCACTCATGGGACACACCGCCTTCATCCGGCACGGACACTCGCCGAACAAGCGGTTCCACCTCTTCCCATGCAAACCGAATCGAGCCGTCCGGTAACACGTAATGCGGCAGCTTCTGTTTGCGGGCGAGTCGCTCCGCGCGACCAAGCGACCAGTTCAGCCGCCGGTCAATTTCTTCCCCGTAGATCAAATCTCGCATCGTTGGTCTCCCTGAGTTTTGTTGAGGGAAGAATTCGTGTTCTCCCGAAACTCATGGCCAGCAGCGCGCCGCGCCGACCTTTTGAGATGTTTTGTGACCTTTTGCGATGTTTGAGGACGTTTCGTTTGTTTCGAGTATTGCCCCACGTTCGATAATCTTCCTAGAATGCCAACCGTGGGGGCGTCCCCTTCGCACCGCTTTACGAGGATCGGCCATGTCGAACGCTTTGCTGGAACGAACCGAACCGGTGGCACCGACTCCACGAGACGCGAAACTCGCGTTGGAGTCCGGCCAGCAATTGGCGCGGCTGACGAAAAACGGGCGTCAGAGCGTGTCGGTTCGGATCGAACAGGACGGCGAGGAACAAGCCATCACGATTCCGATGTCCGCGTTCCGGCTGTTCGTGAACATTCTCAACGAGATGGCACAGGGCAACGCCGTCACGCTGATTCCGATTCATGCGGAACTCACCACGCAACAGGCGGCGGACTTGCTCAACGTGTCTCGCCCGTATCTGGTCCGGCTGATCGAAGAGGGCCAACTCCCCGCGCACAAGGTGGGGACTCACCGCCGCGTCCGCTTTGACGACTTGATGCGGTACAAGCAGGCGAACCGTGAGGCACGGCGGAAGGTCTTGGCGGAACTCACGGCGATGGATCAGGAACTCGGCTTGGGTTACTGAGCATGAGCAACTTCACCGTCTTGTTTGACGCCTGCGTTCTGTATCCGGCTCCGCTGCGCAGCCTGTTGATGTGGCTGACAGAGCGGGATTTGTTCCGCGCCCGCTGGACCGAGCAGATTCACGACGAATGGATCAGGAGCGTTCTGAAGACTCGTCCCGATTTGACGGGCGACAAACTTGAACTCGTGCGAGTTCGGATGAACGGCCATGTTCGCGACGCGCTCATCACCGGCTTTGAGGAACTGATTCCCTCGCTCGTTCTACCGGACGCCGATGACCGTCACGTCTTGGCGGCAGCGATTCACGGCCGGGTCGATGTCATCGTGACCAAGAATCTGAAGGACTTCCCCGCCGAGAAGCTCGCCCGGTACGGCATTGAGGCTCAGCATCCCGACCAGTTCATTCGACATCTGCTGGACCTTGATTCCTGCGCCGTCTGCGAAGCCGTGAAGTGCCAACGTCAGAGCCTCAAGAATCCGCCGATGACCGTGGCCGAGTTTCTCGACTGCTTGGAACGCCAGGAACTCCCCCAAACTGTGGCGCTACTCCGCGAGTTCGCAGAGACGCTGTGAGCCACGCTCACGAGTCGTTCCCCCGTCGTTTCTTGACGTGCCCGTCGATCTCGTGAACAACCGTCCCACCTCGCCCGTAGTTCGATTGCTCGGCAACGGTCGCGGTTCGATCTGCATCCCGCTGTTCCAGTTCGGCGAGGCGCTCATCCCACGTTTCACGCCACTTCAGAAGCTCATCCCGATCGACTTCGGGCCGCTTTCCACGGCCCCGTTTCATCGGGATCGGACCGCCTTCCAACTTGTTCTTTCGTTCGAGACGACGCTTGTTCTCGTCGTTGTTCGGCATTCCAAGAGCCTCCAGAATCTCCCGCCAACCGAACAAGCGTTGCTTCGGAACCAGCGTCAAATCATCGACCGGCTTCGCACCAATCGGCGGAACGGCGGGCGACTCATTCCCCCTCAGAGCATTTCGCTTCGCGGCAATCGAGTCGCGCAGTTGCCGGACCACAATCTCACGTTGCTCGGCAATTATGCCCACGTCGGTCACAGCACAAATGGCACGACGAAGACATCTTTCCACCGATTGTTGCCAGAATAATTCGAGTTCCTGCCCGACTTTCGTCAGCGCATTCCAATCGAGGAAGGGCTGCAACCGTTCATCAATCTCACGCAGCCGGTACAGGTGCGTTGGCTCCGGCAATTGGCGGGAGCGCTCAAGGTCGTCGATTGTGTACGTGTAGCGCCGTCCGGCTTCGACATATTCACCGGCAATGGTGTCGAGTTCCTGTTGGCGAGCATCAAATCGTTCCCGGTCGTAGAGCCAGTTGACGTACTCTCGGACAGCTTCCTCCAGCTTTCGCCTTGCCTCGCGCCAGTCGCTCAGCAGATCTTCCGCGGCGTGCAGCAAGTCTTGCAGTTGGTCAACGTCGTTGGGCAAATCTGCCATGCGTGAGACTCCTACGTCAGTGAGGCGGGCCGCTCGGCGAGGGGCGGGACGTAGGGACCGCACACACTCACCGAGCCGTTTTCATCGCGACCAGGTGGCCACCCGGTCACGAACCCGTTGGCCTCAGATTGTCCACGGCTGTTGTTGACACGCAATGGCACAAGGGGCGTGTCTCAATCAATTCCGGAGCGGAACACAATGCAATTCTTCGCCCGCGTTATCGTCGAGCAGCACGACGGCCACTGGTCCGCGTGGTTTACGCGGGTGGTTTCAAGTCCGGTGTGGTGATGAGATGCTGGCGGGTTGCAAGTGAGATTTGTGCGTTCAGCCGCGTTGGGGCGTCAGCCGATCAGATGAACCATCCTCACCGGCTTGGAAGAAGCGGACGCAATCATGTATCGTCGCCCAACTCAGAGTTCCCGGAAATCGTTGCTGCTCGCGCGGAGAGGGTTGTATGGAAGAGTACCGACTTGATCCAGCCATTCGTCAGATGTGGAAGAGATTCCCGCTCCGAATTCAAGGGACATCGCAGTGCAACGACTGCGGGGTGTCAACCATTATCGTTCAGAGCATGGAGGGAGGGTTCGTAACACAGAATTGCCCAAAGTGCGGTCGATCTTCGTCATTGAAGGAAGCAGAGTTTCGCAACCTCAATCTCTGGGTAGCGTGTCCGGAGTGCAACCAGCGGATGGAGACGGGCAACGTCTGGAGTAATTACGGCTATCAGTGCAAGGCGTGCGACATCGGAATCAAGTTCGCAGAACTGTTGCCTCGGTGGGTTGACTTGGCACCGACCACCATCCGTCAAGCAGCGCAGCCGCCGACGGGACCGGTAGACAAACTGACGATGAGTACGTCTTCAATGACGACAGCGGTCGTGTCTGCGGAGTCGAGTGAGTCAAGTCTTGGCGGTTCTCAAATGCCGACGGTTCTACCGACCACGATCAATGTCCAAGCCGACGAAATCTGTTTGCCACCGCCGGTATCGAGCCAGACCAGCAATGATGCTACGCGACTTCTGACCAAAGAGATTGCCGAACGGTATCTGGCAGATGATGGCTCAGTTGATCTCGATGAGTTCACGGCGATTGACGATGAAGCAGCAGAGAGTTTGAGCGAGCACAAGGGAACCCTTTTCCTCAACGGCTTGACAAGCCTCTCCGATGCGGCGGCCGAGAGTCTGAGTAGACATGAGGGATGGCTCGGCCTCAAACGTCTGACAAGCCTCTCCGACTCGGTGGCTGAGAGCCTGAGTAAGCACAAAGGAAGGCTCTACTTCGACGGCCTGACAAGCCTTTCCGACGCAGTGGCGGAGAGTCTGACCAAGCACGAGGGAGACCTCTTTCTCAACGGTCTGTCAAGCATATCCGACGCAGTGGCTGAGAGCCTGAGCAAGCACGAGGGAGACCTCTGCCTCAACGGCGTGACGTGGCTCTCCAACGTAGCAGCCGAGAGCCTGAGCAAACACGAGGGATGGCTCGAACTCTACGGCCTGACGAGCCTCTCCGACTCGGTGGCTGAGAGCCTAAGCAAACACGAAGGGGGATGGTTCCGCCTCAACGGCCTGATCAGTCTCTCCAACGCGGCGGCCGAGAGCCTGAGCAAGCACGAAGGGGTAGGACTCAGCCTCAACGGCCTGAAGAGCCTCTCCGACACGATGGCTGAGAGTCTGAGCAAGCACCAAGGCGGGCTCGACCTCAACGGCCTGACGAGCCTCTCCGACTCGGTGGCTGAGAGCCTGAGCACGCACGAAGGGGGATGGCTCGACCTCAGCGGCGTGACGTGGCTCTCTAACGTAGCAGCCGAGAGCCTGAGCAAGCATAAGGGATGGTTCCGCCTCAACGGTCTGACAAGTCTCTCCGATGTGGTGGCCGAGAGCCTGAGCAAGCATAAGGGAGACCTCTACCTCAACGGTCTGACGAGCCTCTCCGACTCGGTGGCTGAGAGCCTAAGCAAACACAAAGGATGGCTCTTCTTCGACGGCCTGACGAGCCTCTCCGACGCAGTGGCGGTGAGTCTGAGTAAGCATGAGGGACATCTCAGACTCGACGGCCTGACGAGCCTCTCCGACACGATGGCTGAGAGCCTGAGCACGCACGAAGGAGGAGGACTCAGACTCACCGGCTTGACAAGCCTTTCCGACGCAGCGGCTGAGAGTCTGAGCAAGCACAAGGAAGCACTCTACCTCAACGGTCTGTCAAGCATATCCGACGCAGTGGCTGAGAGTCTGAGCAAGCACAAGCGTGGAGGGCTCGGACTCGGCGGCCTGACGGCCCTCTCCCAAGTGGCGGCTGAGAGCCTGAGCAAGCACAAAGAATGGCTCGAATTCAACGGCCTGACGAGCCTCTCGGATGCGGCGGCCGAAAGTCTAAGCAAGCATGAGGGATATCTCGACCTCAGCGGCGTGACGTGGCTCTCTAACGTAGCAGCCGAGAGCCTGAGCAAGCACCAAGGCGAGCTCGTCCTCAACGGTCTGACGAGCCTCTCCGACTCGGTGGCCGAGAGCCTTAGCAAGCATGAGGGACAGCTCGAACTCTATGGCTTGACCAGCCTCTCCGATGCGGTGGCAATGAGTCTGAGTAAGCATGAGGGGGAGCTTTTCTTCGATGATGCAACACGTCGCTCCTACTTGGCGGTTGTGGGGCCGTGAGAGCACGGGGATCGTCCAATACCGATAAAACCAATGCGGTACAATTTGCACCACGATTGTGACCAAGGTCAATCGCGACCAGCAGTTGCGCAGCCGATTGGAAAACTGACGTTCGCGACCGCGAAACTCTCGACGCGAGGGAGTAGGTCCATGATCGCCATTCTTGAACCGCAGCATCTCTGTCCGAAATGTGGCGACACTCGCCGATTGAGCGAGTTCAAACTCCGCAGTCGCTCACAGGGCCGTTCGCCCGCGTGGTGCAAAGAGTGCCGCAATCGACAGGACCGCATCCGACGCGCCCGCCAGCGAGAACGCGAAATCAACGAGTTCGTTCGCCGAATCAGGTTCGGCTCACCGCCGGATCACGTTCTTACTCTGCTCAACCTAGCCGCCGATCGGGCTGGCGGCGTCCAACAGTTGGCGGATCGACTTGGCGCAGCCCTCATGAGCCGGCGCAACTCCATCGCGCTCCGCGCGTCACGGTTGGTCACAATCATGCTCGCCGCAGCGGATCGAGCCAAAAACTGACAGAACCAAGGCAAGTTTCTGGATCGTCAAAAAATCCACGGGTGCGACCTACATAGGTGATGGCGGCGCGGCTTGGGGCGCACCCCCGGTCATCCGTTCCGTCGTCGTTCCGCACCGCTCCCCATCCGGCATAACGGCGAGATGTTCGGCATGGGCCAGCAACGCCGCTCGGTCATCCGAAACCAGCATCGGCCAGAGTTCGACGAGACGGGGACCGACCAGTTTAGCCCGCCGATGACGATGCCTGCTTGTCCACGATGCTCACGACGAGTTGTTTGCCCAGCGCTTCGGCATAGCGGGACAGCGTGTTGATCGTCGGGTTGACTGCCACGCCGTTTTCCAGACGCGATAGTGCCGAACGGACGATCCCCGTTTCAGCAGTCATGTCGGCCAGACTCAGACCGGCCGCAACGCGCAGCGACTTGAGCCGGGACATTGTTCGCAGGATGTCCCAAAACTCGCCGTGATTCAGCGGTTCGGAGTAGTCGCCGCTCGTCACCAACTCGTCGAGCGTCGGCCGCTCACGTTGCAACTTGTTCCGCTTGGCTCGTTCCTTTGCCGCCGCCGTCGCCGACTGCTGGCGAGGCCGATGAATGCGGGTCCGTTCTGTCATCGTCGCTGCCTTCGTTTCGGAGTTCGCGTCCCCGGTTCGGGAACTTGGTCAGCCTGCGAACGTGGCCAAGGGGACGCCGAAGTAGTCGGCCAACCGACGCAGGTGGTCGCGGGTGAAACGCCGCTTGCCGCTGATGACGGATGAGATGGTCGAGTTCGCAAGGCCCGTGTCGATGGCGACCTGCTGTTGCGTGACGCCCTTTTCTTCTCTCAACACCGTGAACGTCTCGCCGTCCGTCGCCGCTTCCATCGGATGCAACGCCTCTTCCGCCGCCTCCACCAAGTCGCCCAGCACGTCAAGATACGCTTGCTCCCACGCATCGAGCTTCGGTCGATCGAGAAGTTCGTCCACCAGTCGGGTGGCCGCGTCCAAATCTTTCGCAGTGGCGAGCGGCCTCAGCGGAAACCGTTCGAGCAATGTCCAGTACGACGCCGACGGCGCTTTGCCGCTTGACGTTCGCTTGGGTTTGGCCTTGGCTTCGGTGGTCATCATCAGCCTTCCTTCCAGTCCAGTTGATCGTACTCGGCGTGAGTCAGGATGTGGCTAATGTAGACCTTGCCACGATTGAAATGGACGGCGGCGATCAGCCGAAACTTGTTCCCACCGACATTGAACACGATCAGTCGGCCGACTTGATCGGCTGACGGAAAGTCCGCCCGCAATTCGGCAAAATTCTCCCACTTCGCCAACCGCACCCGGCGAAACCAGACTTTCAAAACCGACTCCGCCGCCGGATGCTCCCGCCAGAATTCGACCAGTTTCTTGCGACTGATGACGTGCATGACGAGTTCCGTTTGTGAAAACAAATTTCGCAACATGCGAAACACTAGTCAAGCTTCAGTTTCTCGGTGGCGAACCGAACAGCGGTATCATCACCCGCCCAAGGAACGTGTCAGCGTCAATCCGACGCCATTCATCAGCGGAGAGAAGACTCCGTACCAAGCTGTTTACCAGCATCTCGTCCTCCCTTCACCGGAATGCTGTTGCCTGTCCCGACCGGCCAGAACTCGGGAGACGCGATTCTGAGGCGTCGTCACCGCCCAACCCGACCACGGCCTCACCACCACCCCGCAACGCGGCGAGATGCTCGGCATGATCGACCAACGCCAGCCGGTCGAACTCGGACAGTCGCGGCCACAGTTCGGCGAGGCGGTTCAGGCCGTCATCTCGTGCGTCGCCAAGCCGTTCCCGCGCACCAACTGCGCCGGATTCTGCGCCACTCGCTGGGGAGGTGTGTTCCCCGGAATCGCCTAAGTCCCGCCCACCATAGACGTTCTCTTCCACCCGTTGACCGAGTGGCACAGGCTTCATAAGCCTGGGGTCGCGGGTTCGAGTCCCGCCCTTGCTATCACGAAAAGCCCCTGTTTTCAGGGGCTTTTCGCATTCTTTGGTCACGGCTCGAAACGGTCTTCGGGTGAATTCCAATGACATCGGCGAGTGAAGGAACAGCAGGCTACTTCACCGGATAGACCTTCAGCACTTCGTCGCCGTAGTGGTTGATGACCTTGACCGCGATCTTGCCCTTGGGTGGCGCGGGGAACGGCTGGCTGGTGGTCGAGTACAGGGCGGACCAGGCCGCCTCGTCGATGTCGGCTTTGAGTGCCCGCTTCAGCTTGTCATACGGTTCCTGCGATCCCGTGAAGTAGGCGTGACGGACGAAGAAGCTTTCGCCATCGTAGTTGGTGTCGATGAACCAGCAGGCGATGTCGTCGGTCGAGTGGCTGCGAATCTCGCCCGTGGTCGGGTCGTAAACATCGACGCCTCGGATCTCGACGAGCCAGTCAGCAGTGGGAACTACGGATTTCACGGATGACACAGATGAAGAGGGTGAAGCAGGTGAAGAGGGCGAAGCAGAGGCAGGCGAAGCAGCGGCGGGCTTGTTGCCTTTTGTCTTCTTCCCATCCGTGTCATCTGTGTAATCCGTGGTCGTCACTCTTCGGATTTCAATGTCCGGTTCGCCAAAGACCATGAACAGGTTGCCGGCACCGGTCTTCTTGAGCAGTTCGTCGCCCATGCTGAGGTCGGGGTTCATGCGGCAGATTTCGACGCGCAGCTTGCCGTAGTTCTTCAGGTCCAGATCGACATGCGGGTCGAAGGCGAAGCCGAGGACGTAGAGCAGGTCGAAGCCGACTCCGCGCAGGGCTTCCTTCGCCGCTTCCTTCACCAGTTCGGGGCCGACCGTGCCGTGTTCGGGACCGATGCAGATGGCGACTCGCTTGGAGTCGCCGTTGGCGTCGGTGAACTCGCCCGAGGCGTGCAGCCATTCTCCCGCAAAGGGTTCGAGCGTGTCGAACTTCAGGCGTTCCTTTTTGTCGCGCGCCTGAATGCCCGCCTTGCGCAGGTTGTCGATGATCATCGTGCCGAACTGGTCGGGGCCGATGACGCGGACGGAGAGACCGTCCTTGCCAGCCGCTCGTTCCTTCTTCTGCTCGACGGTCAGACGGCGATGAGGCGACAGACTTTCGACGGTGAACGGGCCGGTGACGCGGACCTTGCTGTTGTCTTCGTAGGGCTTGTCGAACAGGAGTTCGGTGTCGGCGTGTTTGGAGATGGCGGTGTCGATTTGGGCGCGAGTCATCCCCTGTTTGATGTCCGGGTTGTTGGCGATGCTTTTGAGCGTGACATGCGGGACTCGCTTGTAGACGAACCCCTTTTTGATGTCGCAGGTAGGGTGGGACAAGCCCGCTTCGGGCGACGGCCCACCAGATTGATCATCGGCCGCATTCGATGGCGTGTTTCCGTTCGATGGTGGGCCGGCGCTCGAAGCGAGCTTGTCCCACCCTACGCCGACATCGGCGTCTTTCTTCCGCCCCTCGGGGGAATCGGCGAGGAGGTAGAACGGGAAGCGGGCGGCCATGAGTCGGGTGCGGGCGAGGGCCAGAGCGACTCGGCTGGTGTCGAGGGTGATCCAGCGTCGTCCCCACTGCTCGGCCACATAGGCCGTCGTCCCCGATCCGCAC
>JAYVOX010000092.1:0-9728 GCA_043757695.1 Schlesneria sp. | reverse complement strand
CACCGCCCAAGGCCATGATGCAATCGACCGTCGAAGGTCAGATCTATCGAGCACAGGGAATGGTCGGCAAGCCGGGTGTCACCATCGATGACATTGAGGCGGCTTGGATCGAAGTGAAGACCCATCGGGATGCCACGCCGAAGGACAAGAGCCGGGCAAACCTCAACCTCGCCCTGATCTATTTGAAGACGAAGCGACAGAAGCAGGCCGAAGAGATCTTCCGCGCGCTGGACGCGACGAGCGATGCGTGGAGCAAGGCTCACGGCAAGGCAGGGTTGGCAATTCTGGCGAGTCTCAGCATTCCTCCCGACCACGCCACGCTCCGCAAGCTGGCGGATCAGGCTCACGAAACGGCGCGACAGAGCGAAACCACCAAATCACTCGACCCCGCGATGGAAGAGGCTCTGACCGACGCGCTCCGTCGGATCAAAGTCTCCACGAAATGATCGGTCGCACCGTGTACGACAGTGTCGAGACGATACCGCGTGCGCTACGGTAGTCCCGTCGCTCCGCCGGCGGGATGTCTTGTCGGCGGAGCGACAAGACTACAGTAGGCTTGGCGTGACCGTGCCACCCTGAATCAAGCCCTTCGTTTCGGACAGACTTTTACAGGCAGCAGACTCTCATGACCGACTTGGCCGGCGAATACGACGTGATTGTGATTGGGACCGGCCCCGGTGGCGAAGGGGCGGCGATGCAGGCCGTCAAGCACGGTAAGTCGGTCGTGGTGATTGAACGCGAACCGGCTGTCGGTGGCAGTTGCACTCACAAAGGGACGATCCCGAGCAAGGCCTTGCGGTACGCGATCTTTCAGATGACCGAGGTCAACAACAATGTCCTGTTCCGCGAACATGGCATCACCGCCAACTTCATGGTCCCCGATCTGCGTCGGCGAGCGAAAACCGTGATCGAAGCGCAGGTCAAGATGCGCACCGCCTTCTATGACCGCAACGACATCCCGATCGTGCGCGGTGTCGCGCGGTTCCTCGATCCGCACACGATTGAAGCGGTCGAGGCCGACGGGTCACGCTCGGTGGTGCGAGGCAAATACATCATCCTCGCCACGGGATCGCGTCCCTACCGACCGACCGGAATCGACTTCGGCCATCCGCGCATTTTCGACAGTGACACGATCCTGAATCTCGACTTGAACGCCAAGTCGATCACCATCGTCGGCGCGGGCGTGATCGGTTGCGAGTACGCGTCGATGTTCCGCAACCTCGAAATCAAAGTGAACCTCATCAACAACCGCGATCGGTTGCTCGACTTCCTCGATGAAGAGATCGTCGATGCGCTCAGTTATCACCTGCGCGAACGGGGCGTCATCATCCGACATCGTGAAGAGACCGACCGGATCGAAGCGTCCGACGATGGGGTGGTGCTGCATCTCAAATCGGGCAAGCAACTCAAGACGGACGCTCTCTTGTGGGCCGCTGGACGGACAGGAAACACCGATGGACTGGGGTTGGAAGAGGTCGGGGTGAATCCAGATCAGCGCGGCAACATCCCCGTCAACCAGCACATGCAGACCATCGTCCCAAATATCTATGCGGCCGGTGACGTGATCGGCCCTCCCGCGCTGGCCAGCGCCGCGTACAACCAAGGCCGCTATGCCGCCAGCCATTTGCTCTCTGTCATGGCGGAGGCCAATGGCGAATTGGCGACCGAAAGTGACTGCGGCCCCGCTCCGTCACTCGACATTCCCGCCGGGATCTACACCAGCCCCGAGATCAGTTCGATCGGTAAGACCGAACGCGAACTGACGGAAGGCAAGATTCCCTATGAAGTCGGTCACGCTCACTTCAAGAGCATTGCTCGCGCCCAGATCACCGGGCAAACGACCGGCATGCTGAAGCTCCTCTTTCACCGCGAGACCATGGAAATCCTCGGCATTCACTGCTTCGGGGCCAACGCCAGCGAGATCATTCACATCGGCCAAGCCATCATGGCTCAACCCAAACCGCACAACACGCTGATGTACTTCATCAACACGACCTTCAACTACCCGACGATGGCCGAGGCATACCGAGTCGCCGCGCTCAATGGCTACAACCGCCTGTTCTGAAAATGTCCGGCAATCGTTTGAACGGTTTCTCGCACCCCGCTGGCGCTGGAGTTTCACCTCAGAACCAGGCGATGGCCCTGCCTCGTAGATGAGACGATGGAGGCTCTCTGGTTGAGTCGGTATGTTGGCGAGGGTTTGTTCGCCGCGACTTGCTTTACCCCTTTGAGAGGCTCCGTTCATGAATCGCGCTTTGTTCAACATCGGTCTGTGTGTTGGTCTCTGTTTGAGTTCCGCGTTGTTCGCGCCGGAGATGTCTCTGGCTGGATCGGGCGACGGACGACTCGACATTTACTTCATCGACGTGGAGGGAGGAGCGGCCACGTTGCTCGTGACTCCGGCGGGCGAATCGCTGCTGATTGACTCGGGCTATCCCGACAATGGCGGTCGCGATCGAGACCGCATTCTCGACGTGATCAAGAACGTGGCGAAGTTGGAGCGACTCGATCATGCCTCGGTGTCGCACTGGCATCTCGATCACTTCGGCAACCACGCCGCCTTGGCCGACAAAATCAAGATCGGCACGTTCTGGGATCGAGGCATCCCCGAATCGCTGGCCGAAGACAACAAGTTCGGCGAACGAATCGCCCTCTACCGTGCGGCGGCTCAAAACCAGAGTAAAGCTCTGAAGGCGGGTGACTCATTCACGATCGAATCTGCCTCGCAACCGCTTCAGATCAAGGTTGTGACGGCGAGCGGTGAAGTCATCAAGAATGACGGCCCCGTCAATCCGTTCGCCGCGCAGCACAAGCCACAGGCCGACGATCCGACCGACAACGCGAAGAGCGTCAGCCTGCTCTTCACGTTCGGCAAGTTCCGATTCCTGACCTGCGGCGATCTGACCTGGAACACCGAAGCCAAGTTGATGATGCCGAACAACCCGGTCGGCCAAGTGGATCTATTCATGGTCACGCATCACGGACTGAACGTGAGCAACAATCCGGTGATGGTTCTCGCTCTCGATCCGCATGTTACGGTGACTTGCAACGGCCCGACCAAGGGAGGCGCGCCAGAGACCATCGCCACGTTGAAGCAGGTCAAGTCGCTTCAAGCGATGTACCAACTCCATCGCAACGTGAAGCTCACCGACAACGAACAGGCCGCTTCTGAAAACATCGCCAACACCGCCGAGACCGCCAACTGCAAAGGGGTCTGGATCAAAGCCTCCGTCGCCAAAGACGGTGCCAGCTACACGGTGCAAGTCGGCGCGAACGGCAAGCCACGCGAGTTCCTGGCTCGATAAGTATCGGAGCATCAATCTGATGCGATGGTCCTTGGGCCATTCTCCCCGCAACACAGGTCGATCCGCTCGCACGTGCTAGGAAGTCGATGCCACTTTTGATCGGGATGGATGAGGCGGGACTCGGGCCGAACTTGGGGCCGTTTGTGGTGGCGGCTTCGGTTTGGGAAGTCCCTGCTCCGGCGAGTGGCTTCGATTTTTGGACCGCCTTTGAGTCGGTGCTGACTCGGGTGCCGAGTTCCTGCGACCCGCGATTGCACGTCGCCGACTCGAAGCAAGTCTTTCAACCGGGACGGGGGATCGCGGCTCTCGAACGCGGCGTTTGGTCGGCGTTGCGGTTGTGTGAGGTGCAGGCCAACACGTTTCGAGACCTCTGCTCCGAGTTAGCTGGTCCCGAAACCGCGCGGCGATTGCCAACTTCAAAGCCTCCGACCCGATCGTTGTTCGATGACGAAGTACTTGCGGCGGCGGGAGTCGTAGAACCGAACGGCAACGATGAGCCGCCGTGGTACGAATCGAAGAGCCTCGCGCTGCCGGTCGAGTCCGGTGAGATCAGTCTTGTCGAACCGTGGCAACGCAAGTGCGACCAGCTCGGGGTGACGCTCGTGGCCATCCGTGCGGACGTTGTCGAGCCGAGCCGCTTCAACCGGCTCGTGCGTCAGTACGACAACAAGGCGGCCGCGACATCGCATATCGCCATGAACTTGCTGCGCGGCATCTGGCATCCCGACGATGAGGTCGAGGCTCTCGTCGTGGCCGACAAACATGGAGGCCGCAATCGTTACGAGCCGTTACTGGCCGAAGCGTTTGACGGCGCTAAGGTCCACGTGGATGAAGAAGGAGCCGCGCGGAGCCGCTATCGCGTCGGCCGTGGTGAACTGCGGTTTCAGCCCCGCGCCGAAGAGCATGGGCCGGTGGCACTCGCCTCCATGACGGCGAAGTATCTGCGCGAGTTGGCCATGCACCAGTTCAATGCCTTTTGGCGTCAGCAGCTTCCAAGCCTCAAGCCGACTCAGGGCTATCCGCTCGACGCCAAACGGTTCCGCGCCGAGATCGCCGAGACCCAACGCCAGTTGGAGATCACTGACGAAGTTCTCTGGCGCGAACGATGAGGATTTACAGTGAGTCCGCGGCTGCTGACCGCTCCTCGTTTAACCCTCGCGCGGCGACGAGTGATGTGTTTTAGGCGAGCCGCTTGCCGTAAGGCTGCGGGTTTCTTGCGGCGATCAAGAACCCGCAGCCTGACGGCGTGCGGCTCGCCAAGGCCTCATTCGTGACCGCGCGAGGTATAAACGTCTCACTTCCTTCCGCGTCTGGTTAAACGAGTCGATCATTTCCATCGCCTGCCAGTAGCTTCGCGAACTTGCGGCCGGTGACGGAGAGTGGGTAGTCGCCGAAGTCTGTTGGTGAAACCCAATGCCACTCTCCATCCGACAACAACTTGCCAGTCACGGCAGTGGCGGTGAAGCACTTCAACGTGATGCGATATCGCGTGACGCTGTGCTTGAGTTCGGCGAGTTGCGGGCCGAGTGCGATGTTCAGCCCTGTGCGGTCTTGTGCGGTGAGGACGACCTGTTCGTGCAGGAGCGATGCGCGCGAGGCGGCTTTTGCCACGAGCTTCTCTTCCAGCGGGAATCTCACGAAGTCCCACAAGCCCGCCCAGCGTTCGCCAGCGGGACAACGTCGCAGCAGGTATTGCTCGCCACGTCGAATGGCGAGGGAGACCTCAACAACTTCGGTGATGACGGGTCGTGTGGCCGCTCGCGGGATACGGGCTTGAGTCCCCTCTTGAAACGCGCGGCAATGGGCTTGCACCGGACAGTCCTGACAGCGCGGGGCCTTCGGTGAACAGACGGTTGCGCCGAGTTCCATCAGGGCTTGATTGAATCGACCGGGTTGAGTCTGCGGCAGCACGGCCTCCGCAAACGACCACAACACGTCCTGCCCGGCTTTCGATCTGGGATCGGCGTCATAGCCGAGCAACCGGCAATCGAGTCGCAGCGTGTTGGCTTCGACGATGGGCGCACGCAGATCAAACGCGAATGAGGCGATCGCTCCGGCCGTGTAGCGTCCGATCCCCGGCAGCATTCGGAGCGCCTCCACGTCGGCAGGAAACAGTCCGTCGTACTCGCGCACGATGACCTCGGCCCCCTTCTTCAAGTTGCGGGCCCGGCTGTAATAACCGAGGCCCTCCCACAGCCGCAGCACTTCGCTCTCTTCGGCAGCGGCCAAGTCACGCACGGTTGGGAACCGGGCAAGGAACCGCTCGAAGTAGGGGACAACGGCCACGACCGTCGTCTGTTGCAGCATGATCTCACTGATCCAGATTCGATACGGATCGGTCGTTCGCCGCCAAGGCAAATCGCGCGCATGTCGTTCGTACCACCGAATGAGCCGCCGCCGAAACGAGGAGAACTGTGAGGTATCCAGAGCGGTGTGTCCTGAGTGAAGCAGCGTGGTACGAGGGCATGGTTTAAGAATCGTCGCAGCAACGACGGTCAGCATCGGCGTGACTGCCGGCTCACCCACTCAAAGATCACTTCGACTCTTACTTGGTTGCCTTTTTTGCAGCGGATTTCTTCGCGACCTGCTTCGTCGCCCGCTTGGCCGATGGCTTGTCGGTCTTCGAGCGCGAAGTCTTGACGACGGCCTCGTAGTACGCGATCCACTTCTTCACGGGAACGCGCCGCAGCGTGTCGCCGATCACGTCGAGAGCCAAGTCGTCGAGCTTCTTGAACTGAATGCAGCACTTGCCCATGTCGAGCTTCTTGCCGGTCTTGGCCCAGGCGTCGCGGAACCGCGTTTCCTCGGCACCCTTCGCCATAGACCGTCATCATGTAGAGCGACATGTAGTTCTTCTGCGACGCCAAACACGCGAACGGCAGCGGCTGCTTGGGGTCGGTGTGATAGCCCGCCGGGTAGAGACGATGCGGCACGTAATAGCCGATCATCCCGTACTGCATCCCCTCCTCATAATCCTGGTCGAGACTCTTCAAGATCAACTGCCGCACGGCGGAGATGGCGGCGCGCCGATCTTCAGGCAATTCCGCCAGATACTGCTCAACAGTCGTCGCTTTGCTTTGCATGAGAGACCTCATCGTTGCGGACGCCGCTCGGAAAAGTGAACGATCGGGAAGTGACTCGCCTCGATCGACCTCCCGCCTCAGGCCGACAGACTTGAGCCACTGTGCAGGAAGAGTGATGAGGTGACAACCGAGAACCCCGCGCATTTTGGAGAGGAGTTTGCGGCGGATTGAAATTGCGAGCAAACAGACAGAGCTAATCCCCAGCAACACATAGATACCGGTGAACATCCACTGCACGATGTTGAGCGGTCGGAAGGCTTCGGCGTAATCGACTTCGGTCACGATCCCCAGCTCGTACTTGGGGAGCCAGGCCCAAGCCCCGACGACGGGGACGCCGCGATAATCCGCATAGCCATCGACATCCACGCCCGACTCGCCCGCAGTCGCTTTGAGGGCCATCTTGGTCAACGGCAGTTCGGCGCGACGCACCTTAGGCCGAAACCCAGCGAGCATGTTGCCGCCAGGATTTCGGAGTGTCAGGTTGAGCAGTGATCGCGCACCGGTCACATCGGGGAGCAAGCCGAGCAGCATCAGGTCTTCATCGAACCGGCTGTTCGACACCATCAGCCCCTGTTTGTCGAAGGCATAGGTTTCGCCCGAGGCTCCGATCCGGCCCAGTTGCAGGATCCGCGTGAACTCGCGCTCGGGTCGCATCTGGAGTGCCAACGTACCCACGACTTGAAAGCCGTTGTCGCGAACGGGAACGGCGACGAACATCGTCGGCATCCCGGTGCGCATCCGCCCTGTTTCGTCCTTCATCAAGACGACGCTGGGAAATGGCACGCTGACGGAGGCAGTGCCTTCCAACGCGCGCGCCAAAAAAGCTTCAAACTCGGGAACGTTGCGGCCAATCAGTTCGGGGTGCGAGGCCGACAGCACCTTCATTTGACGATTCGTCACGAAGTATCCGGCGAAGTCTTGCGATGACATGCCGGGGCCGAGGTCTCGCCCCAATTGAACGTGCAACGTCGAGAGCGCGGTCACAGGGGAAGCCGCATCGCCCAACGTTGGCTCCGTTGCTGCGATCATCTTCTCGACGGTTTCGCGAACCGGGCGACTATTCGCTTGAGACTCAGCGCTGGTGATCTGCGTCCGCAGCCAAGTATCGAGCATTGCCGTTTCGACGCCGAGCAATGTTTGCAGCTGCGACTGAAAGCTGCTCTTCATCGTCGTGCGGATCGCGGTACTCACGCTATATCCCACCGCCGACAGCACGACCACGGCGATAATCGGCCAGACCCACGCCTGCTGTTTCAGAATTGCTCCGGTTCGCATCATCGTCCGCCCGGCAGACGTGTGTGCGAACGTCATATGCGCCATAGGTGATCTGGAGGGACTGCGCGATCGTCGAAAGATCGCCAACGGATTTTCTGAATCTCGACAGAGGGGCGACAACGACTCAACACGGCGATCCGAGAATGACCGTGACTGCGGGGACGACGCAAGGCTTCCTCATTCCGATTGAGGCAGATTTGGCATCAACGAGCAGTTGGACCCGCGTTGAACGAGAAGAATCGTTGCTACGGTCGAAATGAGCGTGACGAATACGCACCCGATTCCACGGTGTGGACAATTTACCCCGCCAATCCCGCTGAAGCTCAACGAGACGGCTTGGCAGGTCGCGGCGGGACGGCGGGAGGCGGCACCACAAACGTGAACTCACGCGGCTTCTGTAAGAGCAACGTGACATCCACCTCGTGTACGTCGTCATAAGCCTCTTTGGCCAACCACACGAGCAGCCCCTGCAGGTTGAACAGTTCCCCTTCCAACAGGCGACCGTTCTCATCCTTCACGATCAGGTACGGAAACCGATCCCCCGACTTATCGACCAAGATCGCCACATGCGGACGCGGCGCGGTGAACTTTGCCGTGACGGTCACTGGACGCTGATGTTTTCTCGGTGGCCGACCTTGTATCGCTGGACTTGCGTACGCCACCATTTCATAGACACCACCTTGATTCATTTCAGCCAGTTGAAACGTTCCCTGCATCTGTCTTCGACTGGCCCATTCCACCTGAAGCACGCCCGGAAACGCAAAATGGGCTTCACCCGCTCCCTCATAGTTGAATGAGCCGGCTCGACCCACTCCGAGGAACTGCACCTTGGCTTCCCCCGCCGAGACCGCTTCGTGGGGTGTCGTTTCCATGGGCTGAGTCTGGTCGAATTTTGTGCGACCTAGACTGGCACGGTTTGTTGCGGGAACTTTGTCTGGATTGTGGCAGATGAATGGGAGGTAGATTTTCCAAAGGGACTCATAGGGCGACACGGCACAAAAGCTGAGTGGCGAGAACCATCCCTGTGGCGACTGAATCGCGGCACCGGCGGTGATCATTTCATGGAAGGGCACGCCACTCGTCATGACACTCCAATCGGAAGAGATGGCTCCATCAACCGAGACCACACAATCGAGGGTGACATCCAGCGTGTCGCAAATGTCGAGCACCTGATTGGTCGTTTGCACGAGGTTCTCCCGCTTCGGCCAGCTCGCGTGGACACCTTGGAGTGTCACGCTGAAGTTGCCGTCGGATTCGGTCGCTGGCAGCGACTGTGCTGTCCAAGCTTGCCGAAGATTCTGGGGGACATCGTAAGGAATGTGTGTCGATGCCAACTCCGCTCTCTGCGCGTTGAACAACTGCACTTGTAGTCTGGGCGAGGGAGAAACCAATGGCCCGGTGAGCCAAGCTGGAGTGAACGGCTGCCCCGGCACGAAGACTGGCCGAGGCGTGGTTGGCAGATACGTCATGTCGATCGCGGTTCGCCAGCCGTGGCTGTCCGTCAGCACAAGGTGGCTCGGCGTTGTCTCGGGGGTCTTCGAGGTCCAGTCAAACGAATGCCACAAACCAACCGATTCGCTGGAGCTGCCGAAGCCCCCTCCTCCGGAAAAGCTCACCGCGATCTGCCGGCCCACTCGCGCGAGCCATTGATTCATCCAAGTTTCGACCGGAGTCAATGCCGCCGCCTGTGACCGATAGTGGTGATCCTTGCCATACGTCAGTTTGTGAATGGTGAAGGTCCGGCCGTCGGAGATTCGCATCACGGCGAGTGGCGGATCGCGGAAAACCAGCCAACCTGCGATCAACGGCAGCGCAACGAACAACGCGAGAAAGATCCAGCGCTTTCGCAAACGGCGGCGCGGTGTTGAGCCTTCAGGCTCGGTGACGGACTGTGTCATCGGGACTCCATTCATTTGACCACCTGACTTGGCAGCCTATTGAAAAAGGGAGGGCGAGGGTAGTGCATTTCAAACTTGAGGTTGAGTTGGGGAAAGGGCTGTTCGCGGATTTGGGAATGTGTTTCGTTATTGGGGGGCGGTGAGGGACGGCCATCGGAAACTCAGGA
>JAYVOX010000091.1:0-9744 GCA_043757695.1 Schlesneria sp. | reverse complement strand
GGCCCTACGAGTGAAGACCGACGGACAGTCCGCCGCAATCAGCAGTCTGAGCGGCGGTAACCAACAAAAGTGCGTCATCGCCCGCGCACTCCGCACCAAGCCAAAACTCTTGCTGCTGGATGATCCGACGCGCGGCATTGATGTCGGCGCGAAAGCCGAAATCTATCGGCTGATCGACCAACTCTGCGCACAGGGCCTCGCGATCATCATCACGTCGAGCGAACTCCCCGAACTGATCGCGGTCTGCGACCGCATTCTCGTCCTCTGTGAAGGCCAGCTCACCGGCGAATTCCCGCGCGGCGAGTTCACCGAACAGAAACTCATGGAAGCCGCGACGAAGACCGCGTAAGGATCAGTGCCTCAACAACTGTCGGGGTTTGGCGAGCCGGGTGCCGTAAGGCCCCGGACTTTTCAGCCAAGAATCCGGGGCCTCACGGCACCCGGCTCACCTCGCTCTTCAGATTGATCCCACCAGTGATTTTTGCGTCGGCCCTAAGCACGGTGCTTCCGTTTTGATTGCCGACGGACGAGGCGTCCATCCTATGAAAATCAATCGCCTCACTACTCGTCACGAACGAGTCGCACGAGGCCTTTGTTTCAGCGGTCTGAGCGGACAGCGGCGATGGCTCTTGTTACTTTGTGCCGCCCGAATCGGCCTCGCTCATAGTTGTCTTGCTCCCGTTGTCTCTCGCTTGGAATCGACCTCATGAACAGAGTCTCCGTCCTGTTCAAATCGCTCTCGTTGGGATGCGTTTCCCTGGCGCTGGTGCTCGCCGCTGAACAAGCTCGGGCGCAGTCTCGTGTCGCGCCGGTCGTGGTCTCACCCGTCGTCAAAAAACAGGTGGCGACTGGGCAGTCTTTTGTCGGGACGGTGCTGCCGCTCAAGAAGAGCGCCGTCGGGACGGCCGTGGATGGGCGCGTCACCGAGTACCCGATCAACGAGGGCGATCGCGTCAAAAAGGGCCAGCCGCTGGCGAAGCTGCTGACCGAAACGATCTCACTGCAAATCGTGGCGGCTCAGGCGGAACTGAAGTTCCGCGAGGAAGAATTGCGCGAGCTGTCCAACGGCTGGCGGAAGGAAGAGATCGAGCAAGCGGCGGCGAAAATGGAGGCGGCTCGTTCGCGGCGCGAGTTCACGACGCAGCGGCTCAAGCGGACGATGGCTCTGTTTGAGAAGGGGCAGGTTGGCACGCGCGATCAGATGGAAGAAGACAGTTCGTCGGCAGTGACGGCTCAACAAATTTACGAAGCGGAGCGGTTGGGTCACGAGCTGATGAGGCAGGGGCCGCGCGTCGAGAAGATCGAGCAATCGAAGGCGCGCGTCGCGGAACAGACTGCGCTGGTGCAACAGCTTCAAGATCAACTCAAGAAGCACACGATGATCGCGCCGTTTGACGGCTACATCGTCGCCGAGAAGACCGAGATCGGCGAATGGGTGACGAAGGGACAGGTCGTCGCCGAGGTGGTGTACCTCGACGAGATCGACATCGAGGCGCATGTCCTCGACACGCACATCGAGCATGTGCGGGTAGGAACAACCGTGCGAGTGGAAGTGCCCGCGTTGAAGAGTTCGATCTTCGTCGGTGAGGTCTCGATCGTGACGCCGCAGGCCGACATGAAGTCTCGCACGTTTCCAGTCAAGGTCCGCGTGAAGAACATCATCCGCGAAGACGGTCCCGTGCTGAAAGCGGGGATGCTGGCGCGCGTCACGCTCCCGACGGGCGAACTGCGCGACTCACTGCTCGTCCCGAAAGATGCCATCGTGCTCGGTGGCCAGTTGCCCGTCGTTGCGGTCGTTGTGCCACTCGATGAAAAAGAGTTGGCGGCTCTCGACCCCAAAGCCCCCGGCCCCAAACCGACCTCGAAAGTGAAGTTCGTTCCCGTCGAACTCGGCATCGCCGACGGAGGCTGGATCGCCGTCACGGGAGCACTCACTCCCGACCAACAAGTGGTCATCGTAGGCAATGAGCGTGTGATGCCGGAACAAATGATCAACATCATCGAAGTCAGAAAGGCTCCGGCTGTCGATGTGACTGCCGTCGGAGTCTCTCGTTAGAGTTGTAGGGTGCGTGGAGTCTTCGGAACGCACCGGGTTGAGAATAGAGTTCTCCATGATGGTGCGTTCCGAAGACTCCACGCACCCTACTTGCTCGTTAGGGGCGAGTGTTGAAGGCGTCGGGTGGGTCAACGCACGTTTAGCCGCCACGCCATCGGCGTGCGTGCCGATCAACGTTGGACATTCACCCGCTCCCACGCCGATGGCGTTGGGGCTAAACGTATCAGTTCAGTTTTGACGGTCCACTACATTGATCAGGGTAATGGCTGCCGATGTCTCTCGTTGAAACCTTTGTCAAGAACCCGGTCAAAGTCTCTGTGGCGATGTTGCTGCTGATGCTGTTCGGGACCATTGCCGGGTTCTCGATGCCGATGCAGCTCACGCCCGAGGTCGAGACGCCGACGCTGACGGTCGAGACGCGCTGGCCGGGGGCCTCGCCGCAGGAGGTCGAGCAGGAGATCGTCCGTGAGCAGGAGGAGAAGCTGAAGAGCGTCGAGGGGATCACGAAGCTGTCGTCCGAGAGTTTCGATTCGATGGGCAGCATCAAGCTCGAATTTGCCGTCGGCACGAACATGGACGAGGCCCTGCTGAAGGTGAACAGCCGCCTGCAACAAGTCAGCGCGTATCCCGAGAACGCCGACCAGCCGGTCATCAGCACGTCGAATTCGTCCAACCAGCCGATCGCGTGGTTCGTGCTGACAGCGCGCAGCGCGACGCCCGATGAGATTCGCCAGTTCCAGAAGGAGCATCCCGACATCGCGGCGGAACTCGATCCGGTGTTGAAAGCTCACAACATGGGAGTGGGCATCTACCGGCTGAAGCAGGTGATTGCGAGGCATCCCGAAGCGCGGCCGCTGCTGTCGGAGGTCGATGTGCTGGGGATGCGGCGGTTCGCCGAAGACAACATCGAATCGGCGTTTGAGCGGGTCAAGGGAGTCTCGAACGCGGATGTCATCGGCGGGCTGGAGAACGAGTTGCAGGTGGTCGTCGATCCGGAAAAGCTCGCCGCTCGGCAGTTGACCATCGCCGACGTTCGCGCTGTGCTGCGCGGCCAGAACCGCGACACATCGGGGGGCGATTTCTGGGAGGGGAAGCGGCGCTGGGTCGTGCGGACGCTGAACCAGTTCCGCTCGAAGGAGCACGTCGAGCGACAGTTGCTCGCGGTGCGAGGCGGTGCGCCGGTCTACATCTCCGACGTGGCCGAGGTGCGCGAAGGATTCAAGAAGCCGGACAGCATCGTGCGGCGGTTCGGCAATAACAGCATCGCTGTGCGTGTGCTGCGCGAAGGAGGCGCGAACGTCCTCGACGTGATGCAGGGTCTGCGCGACGTGAACCAGCGACTGAATGAGACTGTCCTGCACCGACAGCATCTGCATCTGGCCCAAGTCTACGACGAGACCGATTACATTTACTCCGCCATCGGACTCGTGACCGAGAATATTTTCCTCGGGACCGCGCTGACGATGGTCTCGCTGATGCTGTTTCTGCATCTGAACCGCCGCACGCTGCTGTTCTCGCCGCTGATTCTGGCGACAGGTGCCGCGGCCGTGTACGTCCACAGCTTTTGGTTTGCAGTCTGTCTGGTGCTGATCGCGGTGTCGGGGTTGTGGTACGCCCGCGGCGCACTGGTCATCGGACTGACAATCCCGATCTCACTGATCGGCACGTTTCTGGTCATCGCGCTGCTGGGGCGATCGCTAAACGTCATCAGTCTCGCCGGTCTGGCGTTCGCGGTCGGGATGGTGGTCGATAACGCGACGGTGGTCTTCGAAAACATTTACACGCGCTGGGAGCAGGGCGAATCGGCGTATGACGCGACCGTGCGCGGCACGCAGGAGGTGTGGGGGGCCGTCGTGCTGGCGACGCTCACCACGGTGTCGGTCTTCGTGCCGGTGATCTTCGTTCAGGAAGAGGCGGGACAGCTTTTCAGCGACATCGCGCTGGCAATCAGTGCGGCGGTGGCGATCTCGCTGATCCTCGCCATCGTCGTCGTGCCGCCAGCAACGGCGAGATTCCTCGGCAAGCGAAAATCTTCGTTGTCGGAGGATGGGCACTCTTGCCCGTCCGGTGGTGGTCGTGAAGAGCAGACGGGCAAGAGTGCCCATCCTCCAGCGTCGAGCAGGGACGGCGGAGAGACCAACGGACAAACGCACGTCGTGATCGGCGGCATGGCGCGCGGGCACACGGCTTCGACCTCGAAGGGACTCGTGCGACTGCTCGAAGTCTTCGCGATGGCGTTCATCGACGGAGTGACGGGCCTCAACCGCTTCATTCAATGGAACTGGCTGACACGGCTGGCCACGGTGTTTCTGATGGTCGGAGTCAGCGTCGGCGTCAGTTGGTGGCTGTGGCCGTCCGTCGAGTACCTGCCGAATGGAAACCGCAATCTGGTGTTCGGCATGCTGCTTCCGCCACCCGGCTACAACATGGACCAATTGATCGCGATGGGTGAGAAGGTCGAGGCCGATCTGCGACCGTACTGGGACGTGGACCCGGACTCACCGGAAGCGAAGAAACTCGACGCGCCGGTCATTTCCGACCTGTTCTTCGTCGCCAGTTCAAAGCGGGTCTTTATCGGTGCGAAGGCGCATGATCCTGCGCGCTGCGCCCAACTGATCCCGGTCATGCGCAAGGTCTCGTCGGACTTGCCCGGCACGATTGCGGTCGTGTTTCAGACGAGCCTCTTCGAGCGCGGACTGTCTGCCGGACGGAGCATCGACATCGAAATCACCGGCCCGGATTTGAAGCATCTCGTGCAACTCGGCGGTCGTATTCTGGGAGGCGATCCTGCGACGATGCCCGATCGCGTGCTGAAGCAGTCGATGGCGGAATTGATCCCCAACGGACAGGCCCGCCCGGTGCCGAGTCTCGATCTCTCCAGTCCCGAGGTTCACGTAGTCCCCCGCCTGTTGCAGTCGGCCGAGATGGGGCTGAGTGCGTCGGAACTCGGTTACACAGTCGATGCCCTCGTCGATGGGGCGTATGCGGGCGACTACTTCCTCGGGACCGACAAGATCGACCTGTCGATTCGCGGCAAAGATGAGTTCGCCCGACAGACGCAGGACGTGGCGAACCTGCCGATTGCGACTCGCGACGGACAACTCGTGCCGCTCGGCGCGCTGGCCGATGTCAGCATGGCGAGCGGTCCCGAACAGGTGAACCATCGCGAACGGGAGCGGGCCATCACGATTCAGGTATCACCGCCCCCCGAGATGCCGCTCGAAGAAGCTATGCGGCGGATTCAGTCGCAGATCGTCGATCCGCTGGTGCGGTCGGGGCAACTCGACGGCGGATACAACATCGCGCTGGCGGGGACGGCGGACAAACTCCGTCAGACGTGGAAGGCCTTGCAGTTCAACATCGTCCTGTCGCTGCTCATCACCTACCTGCTGATGGCGGCACTGTACGAATCGTGGGTCTACCCGTTCATCATCATCTTCACCGTGCCGCTGGGAGCGGTGGGCGGAATTGTCGGACTGAAGCTGCTCGGTTGGTACCTGATCCAACTCGGTCAGCCTCCGCAAAGTCTGGACGTGCTGACGATGCTCGGCTTCGTGATCCTGATCGGGACCGTGGTGAGCAACGCCATTTTGATCGTCGATCAAACGCTGCAACTGATCCGCTACGAGGGAATGGCAGATCGCGAGGCCGTCGTCGAGGCCGTCCGTTCGCGCATCCGGCCGATGTTCCTCACGGCGGTCACGACCATCATCGGCCTGTTCCCGCTGGTGCTGTTCCCCGGCGCGGGGAGCGAACTGTATCGGGGCCTCGGTGCCGTGGTGCTCGGCGGGTTGACCGTCTCCACCGTTTTCACGCTCTTCCTGATCCCGACCGTCTTCACCCTGACGCGCGATACCCAGCGCTGGCTGATCCGGTTGGTGTTTGGTCGCGGGGATCCTGCCGTAGCGATGTCGCACTCGAGTCGTGAGGACATCACCATCAGTCAACGCCGTTAAGGATTTCAGAGCGACAAAACAGGGCCAGTCGAACGTAGCAGAAGTCGTAAGACTTCTGGCGAGCCGTGGAGGCGTCAGAATTTTCACGAATTCTGCTACCAAAAATCCTGAACGGCGTTGACCATCAGTGCTGCAACAGAGTCCGCCCCGTGATGATTCCCGAACGACTCGACTGCTTATCTCGGAGCAGGTTGCCGCGCTCTGGCGAGTACGATTCGCACAGCCGCTGAACATCATCTTTGACCGCGAAGAACGCCTCGATGACGCGTGAGTCCCATTGTTCGTTGGCACCGCGACGGAGGATTTCCTCGAGTTTCGCGAGCGGCATCCCTTTTCGATAAGGTCGATCGCTGACCATTGCATCGTAGCTGTCGGCGACGGCCAGTATCCGCGCCATCAGCGGGATTTCTTCCCCCTTCAACTTGTCGGGATAGCCCTTGCCGTTGAAGGCTTCGTGGTGATGGCGCACGCCCGGCAAGATCGCTTGAAGACTCCTAAGCTGCTGCAAGATTTGGAAGCCGATCATGGGGTGCTGCTGAATCTGACGGAACTCGTCCTCAGTCAGTTGGCCCGGTTTGGCGAGAATGCGATCGTCGATGCCGATCTTGCCGATGTCGTGCAACAGGCCCGAGAGATAGATGTCGTCGAGATCGTTGGGGTCGATCTGCATGTGCTGACCGATCCGTCTGGCAATCAAGGCCACGCGTTCGCTGTGGCCGCGCGTGTACGGATCCTTCGCATCGAGCGTCGAGACCAACGAGCGCACAAAGCCGACCAGCAAGTCGTCGTGTTCATCGAACAACTCGATATTGCGAGCATGGGTTCCGAGGATCGAAGCGATCGAGGCGATCAGATTGGCTTCGACCGTACCGAAGTCGCGTCCGCCGCGCAGATTCGTACTAATGATCCAACCGCGCCGGTGTTGAAGATCGCCGATCGGCACGATCACCATGTTCTTCAAGCCGGGGAAGTCTGCGCCAAGCAACGTGTGCTGCAGCTTGTTCTTGACCAGTGGCTTGGTCCAATCGTGCTGCTCGAACCGCGCGAGTAACCGAGCCAACCCGGACTGATCGAACGGCAGGCGACCCTGCGTCAGGAAGTGCATTTCGTTGGAGGAGTCTTGAATGCAGATGACCGTGCCGACGCATTCAATCAACGTGTACAGCCCCTGCACGCACATGCCGGCCAGCTCTTTGCTGGGGCGAGACAGTTGCAGATTGCGTGTGAGCCGGTGCAGCAAACTAATCTCTTCCAACGTGTAGTCGATCTGCTGACTGAGCGAGTTCAATTCCAGTTGCAACTCGGCCTCGCGACGCTGCTGGTGGAACTCACGCCCGACGCTGTCGAGCAAGCGTTGGAGAATCCTGGCATCGCAGACGGGGATGGAACTGAGCCACGAGTTCAGTCGCGTCTCACCCCACTCGGCTTCCACGGCGGAGAACAACAATTCAGCCGGACGCGCACCGCGCGTGGACAGCACATAGCCCGTCAGCACGAAATCCGCGTCTCTGGGAACCGGTAGCGCGAAGTACGTGAGCTGTTCATTGAGGCGGCGAACTTCCAGATTCTCAACTTCATCCAACCGCTGCAGCAGTTCTGTCGGGACGAACGGCAACATCTCGGGATGCGACTGCCCCACGATGCAACCCAAGTCTCGATTGAGACACTGACACGGCAACCCGGTCGCCACCGAAAACTCGCGCAGCCACGACTCCAATGACTTCCCCTTCGTTGCCGACGAAGTCTGATCCATCACGGCCAGTGCGCCGCTTGAGGAGGTCGGATTGTCGAACAGCCAATCGGCCATCGCAAAAGTTCCGTGCTTTGTTGGGGAGTTCGATCGTCGGTTCGCCAGAGGGGACTGTTGGAAGGAGTGAGTGAGTTCGATCGTCTGCCATTCGCCAGACAATCGCGTCTCAGTGGCACCTTCGAGTCAGGCCAATTCCAACCTAGGTCACGTCCCGCGACAGGCAACGTGTTGTTTGTTCGCAACACTCAGTCGGAGCGGATTCCCAAACGACTCACTCGGCACAACAGGTGCGATCGCGACAACCGGACCCCGTTCTCCTGTGGAAATCCGACGTGACGCCCATTGCCAAACTTCGAATCGACTTTCGTATGCCGCGTGGAGCAGGACTTCACCGCAAGCCCCCGGTGGGGTCTCGTCGCCAATTGGTGGTCCCCACGCAAGGTGGCGTAACGCAGTCGCTTCAGCAAGGTAGCCCTGTCGCTCCGCGACAGGAGGCGCGTTGCGGAGTGAGCGTTCGATGACGAATTCAGTGTCAGTCCAGATCCGGCGTCCGGATTACCCCCGTGCCACCTGTCGCGGAGCGACAGGGCGACCACCAATTGGCGACTGCCCCCCGGCGTGTCTCGCCAACGTCGGTTGACATTCAATTCGAGCCTCCCTACTGTCTCAAACCGCTTTGTTTTTAGACTTCGTGGCCTTCTGTCGCGTTTTGGATGCAAGGTTTGGATCGGGTTTCAATTCCACTTCGGAAAGGGTCATCGCGATGGGGCGACCGGTAACGCTGTTCACAGGCCAATGGGCCGACCTCAAGCTGGAAGAGCTGTGCAAGAAAGCCAAGGACTTCGGCTATGACGGGTTGGAACTGGCCTGCTGGGGCGACCACTTCGAGGTCGATAAGGCTCTCTCCGACGACACCTACTGCGCCCGCAAGCGCGAGTTGCTCGAGAAGTACGACCTGCAAGTCTTCGCGATCTCGAACCATCTGGTGGGACAAGCGGTCCTCGACAACATCGACATCCGCCACAAGAGCATTCTGTCTCCCACCATTTGGGGCGATGGCAACCCGGCGGGTGTGACTCAACGTGCGGTTGAAGAAATGAAGAACACCGCGCGCGCCGCTCAGAGGCTGGGCGTGGGCGTTGTGAACGGCTTCACCGGGTCGAGCGTCTGGCACCTGATCTACGATTTCCCGCCGACTCCCAAGGCCATGTATGACGCGGGCTTTCAGCTTCTCGCTGATCGCTGGAACCCGATCCTCGACGTGTTCCAAGAGTGCGGCGTGAAGTTCGCGTTGGAAGTCCATCCGACCGAGATCGCTTTCGATCTCTATTCGGCCGAGCGCGCGGTCGCGGCTCTCGATGGACGTGAAGAATTCGGTTTCAACTTCGATCCCAGCCATTTGATTTGGCAGGGTGTCGATCCCGCCGAGTTCATCCGCTACTTCCCGAACCGCATCTATCACGTCCACATGAAGGACGCGAAGGTCACGCTCAACGGACGCTCGGGCATCTTGGCGAGCCATCTGTCGTTCGGCGATCCGCGCCGAGGCTGGGACTTCCGCAGTATGGGTCGTGGCGGCGTGAACTTTGAAGAAGTGATCCGCGCGCTCAACGCGGCCAAGTACCAAGGCCCGTTGTCGGTCGAGTGGGAAGACATGGGGATGGACCGCGAACACGGTGCCCGCGAATCATGCCAGTACGTCAAGAACATCGACTTCGCCCCGTCCGCCCGCGCCTTCGACGCGGCCTTCGCCGAGTAACTCAGGATCAGTCCACTCGTGAGTTCACGCGCACGAACGACCGTCCAAAAACAATCGCAGCCGATGAGGCCGGGTCTCATCGGCTGTGTCGTTTTTATCCCTCGCGCGGTCAGGAGCGAGGCTTTTAGGCGAGCGGCAGGAAATGATTTACCCGTAGGATGGACGCCTCGTCCGTCCGAGTCCCCGCTGGTTGTGACGGGACGGACGAGGCGTCCATCCTACG
>JAYVOX010000090.1:0-9761 GCA_043757695.1 Schlesneria sp. | reverse complement strand
GCAAATCGTGAATGCGGTCGGCCAGCGGCAGGATTTTGAGTTTGCTGCGGTCGAATTGTGGGAAGGGCATGAGAGGAACATCCAGAGAATGGAACACGGATGACGTGGAAGTCTCGGACAAACGAGGACGACAGCGAAGCGGTGGAGATGGTGACCCGCACGGCAACTAGCGACACATTTCCGAGCGGTGGACGTGAGTCCTCCGGCGCTTGGGGTGAAAAACCGGAGGACTCACGTTCACCGCTCGGAAGGTATCAGAGTTTGCAGCGCGAAGTAGATTTGGGAAGCGTGTGGCGTGAATCATTCGGTTACTCGTCTGCCACATAGCGTCCGCTCTTGCCGCCCGACTTTTCGAGCAGGCGTGTTGGGCCGAGTGACATACCGCGATCGACCGCTTTGCACATGTCGTAAATCGTCAGGGCGGCGATCGAGACGGCGGTGAGGGCTTCCATTTCGATGCCCGTGCGCCCGTGAACTCGCACGGTCGCTTCGATCCGGACGGTGGTGGTGTTGACGGCGGTGAGCGAAACATCGACGGCGTCGATGCCGAGCGGATGGCAGAGCGGAATGAGCTCGGCCGTACGCTTGGTGGCCATGATTCCAGCCAATCGCGCCACCTCGAAGACATCTCCTTTAGAGACGCGCTTGTCGAGGATGAGGGCCAGCGTCTCGGGCCGCATCGTGATGAAGCTCTCAGCGCGCGCCATCCGCGCGGTGATCTCCTTCGCGCCGACATCAACCATCCGCGCAGCACCGTGTTCATCAAAATGCGAGAGTTCAGACATGACACGTCCCAATAGAAGCAGACCAAATACAATTCTCTTTGGGCCACTTTACCCGCTGCTGGCCCAGACAGCACATGAGATGCTGGGCACCGAACGCTGCCCAGCGGTTTCGAGTAATTCTTCTGTTTCCTCGTCCCCAAGCTCGGGCTTGGGAACGCTCAATTTTGAAGCTCCCGCTTCGCGGATGATGAATTCGCGGTCGAGAGATTGTCATCCCGAACCTTGCGACTCGCCAAGCTGGAGCTTGGTGGCGTGCGTTCCCAAGCCGGAGCTTGGGAACGAGACTAATACGCTGCGCGCGATAGAGCAGCCGCGTGAGTGAAGTTTCGCCGCTCATCAAATACGACTGTTGCGGACGGCGTCGTCGCTTGGTCTTGAAACTGTTCGACAGCGATGCCATCTTGATTCGGCACTGCTTCTCAGCTTTGTTCCCTTGAGCTTGTTTCCCTCTGACACCGTTTCCTCCTGACACAGACCGATTTGAAAGAGCCTGCCACCATGACGACGAATATTCCCGATCCCGTTGCTCCTCCTCAACGAACTCTGATGGGGCCGGGGCCGAGCGTGATTGATCCGCGCGTGCTGTTGGCGATGGCGGCTCCGACGGTCGGGCATCTCGATCCGTACTTCTTGCGGATCATGGACGAGACGCAGTCGATGCTGCGGCAGGTCTTCCGCACACAGAACAAACTGACGCTGGCCGTCAGCGGAACCGGTAGTGCAGGGATGGAGACCGTCGTCTGCAATTTGATCGAACCGGGTGACAAGATGATCGTCTGTGTGAACGGCGTCTTCGGTGGCCGCATGGCCGAGGTGGCTTCGCGTTGCAGGGCCGAGGTCATCAAACTGGAACGGCCCTTCGGTGAAATCTTTTCGTCGGACGAGATTGAAGCGGCGGTAAAGCAGCATCGCCCCAAGGTACTCGGAATCGTGAATGCCGAAACTTCGACAGGGGCCTCACAGCCGGTCGATGAGATCGCACGCATCTGTCACGCCCACGGAACGCTCATCGCCGTCGATTGCGTGACCTCGCTCGGTGGCCAGCCGCTCGAAGTCGATGCGTGGGAGTTGGACGGCGTCTACAGCGGGACACAGAAATGCCTGAGCTGCCCGCCGGGACTGGCTCCCGTCACGTTCAGCGACCGGGCAGTCGCGGCCATCGACGCTCGCCAGACGAAGGTGCAAAGTTGGTATCTCGATATGCAAATGGTGAAGGACTATTGGAGCAGCAACCGCGCGTACCATCACACCGCGCCAATCAACATGAACTACGGATTGCACGAAGCGCTGCGGATCGTCTTGCAAGAAGGGTTGGAAGCGCGCTTCGCGCGCCACCAACGGAACCATCTCGCATTGAAGGCGGGGATCAACGCGATGGGGATGCAATACGCCGTGAAGGAGGGGCAGCAGCTTCCGATGCTGAACGCGGTCCTCATTCCCGCCGGTGCCGACGATCTGGCTGTTCGCAAACAGTTGCTCAATGAATTCGGGATCGAGATTGGCGGGGGACTGGGCGCGATGAAAGGCAAAACCTGGCGCATCGGCCTGATGGGATCAGGATCTTCGCCCGGCAATGTCCTCGTCTTCTTAGCGGCTCTCGAAAAGTGCCTGCTCGATCAGGGATTGAAGGTTCCTGCGGGAGCCGGTGTCGGTGCGGCCAACGCCAGTTACCGCAGTTGATTCAAGAACGGAGCCAATCATGCCGTCACCGTTTCCCGGAATGGACCCGTATCTCGAAGACCGCACTTTGTGGCCGGATGTGCATCATCGTTTAATCTCGGTGATCAGCGAGTTCTTGTCACCGAAATTGCGGCCCGCGTACTTCGCTCAGATTGAGGAACGGGTCTATGTCATGGAGGACGATGGGGAGCGACACCGGCTGATCGTTCCCGACGTGTCTGTCATCGAACTCGATACGTTCGAGGACGCGACGGGCGGCGCAACGGCAGTGGCCGTCGCCCCCGTGTTCACGGCGACCGCCGCCGAGATCGATGTTCACGAGGCGTACATCGAGATTCGCGATGCAGCGTCGCGCGTGGTTGTGACTGTGATCGAAGTCCTCAGCCCCGCGAACAAGGAGCGAGGATCGAGCGGCTTTGAAAGTTACGAACGCAAGCGAAACGAAGTCCTTCGCTCGCGGGCAAACTTCGTCGAGATCGACCTCTTACGCGACGGGTTTCGTCCGCCGTTTTCGGGTGGCTTTCCGAAGACCGAGTACCGCGTTCACGTCTCCAAACCGGACGAGCGTCCCAACGGTTGGGTTTGGCCAATCCGATTGGCGGATCGGCTCCCGACCATCGAAATTCCGCTCCGAACCGGCATGGCTTCCGTCCCACTGGACCTGCAACATCTGATCGAACTCACCTACGAACGGGCTGGTTACGACTTGATTCTGGACTACTCCAAGCCGCCACCGGTCCCTTTGTCGAGTCTTCAGGGCGCTTGGACCAACCGGGTTCTTGCAGTGAAGACTGCGGTTTCCGGCTGACTTGAGTCTGAAATGAGGTTGACGACAAATCCGTTCAACCCAAAAAAATTCTTCGGCCGAAGCCGATCGGCTGAGGTACCCACTTGACTGTTTCGATGCGATCACGTTAGCCTCGTGCCCCGCTGACCTGCCGAATGCCGCCGATTCTTCCCACCTGAACCAAGAAACCTGTAACTCGCCCCGGTGATGAGCCAACTCATTGGTGCGAGGACTACGGCTTCAAGGTTGACATCCAAACTGTGCCAAAGCGTTTGTTTCGCGCTGAGTGCGATCCTAAAGCGACCTGATCCTGCCGACTTTCGGTTGAACCCAACCGGTTGCTGTGACCGTGGCAAACAAAATTGTGAACCTTTGGAACTTTGCTGGCTTTTCTCATCCCGTTTCGAGTGGAGTCCTTGTCATGCCTCTGAACTGTAATCCCGGCCATTTTGATCGTCTGAACCGTCGTGGTTTTTTGTCTGTGGGAGTCCTTGCCGGTGCGGGCCTCACGCTGCCGCAGTTGCTTCGCAACGAAGCTCAAGCGGACCTCAAGAACTACAAGAACTTCGACGGGACAGCGAAGTCCGTGATTCACATCTATCTCCCTGGTGGGATGGCTCATCAGGAATCGTTCGATCCCAAGCCGAACGCACCGATCGAGTATCGAGGTGAGATGAAGCAGGTCGCGACAAAGATCAGCGGCGAACTCTTCGGTGACACGCTCGCTAAGACCGCCGAGATCGCCGACAAGCTGACCGTCATTCGCTCGATGACACATGGTGAAGCGGCTCACGAACGCGGTACGCACAACATGTTCACCGGCTATCGCCCCAGCCCCGCGTTGCAGTACCCCTGCATTGGCTCGGTCGTCAGCCACGAATACGGTCCTCGCAACAATCTCCCTCCGTATGTTTGCATTCCAAACATGCCGAATGAGTTTGCGGGAAGCGGTTACCTGAGTTCGGCCTTCTCGCCATTCAGTCTCGGTAGCGATCCTGCCGCAGGTGGTTTCAAGGTTCGTGACCTCGACCTGCCCAGCGGCGTCGATGACAGCCGATTCGCCACCCGTCGTTCCGCATTGGCCGCCGTCAACGGGCACTTCCAGAAGAAGGAAAAGTCCGACGACCTGAAGGCCATGGATACGTTTTATGATCGTGCCTACAGCCTCATCAGTTCGCAGGCCGCTCGAGAAGCATTCGACATCGAAAAGGAATCAGCCGCAGTGCGGGACGAATACGGCCGCAACACGGCTGGTGCCCGAATGCTGCTCGCTCGCCGACTGGTTCAGGCGGGCGTGCGACTCGTCAACCTGACCTACGGCGGCTGGGACATGCACACCGGCATCGTCGCTGGTTTCCGCAACCAGATGCCGTCGTTCGACCAAGCCTTTTCGACGTTGATCCGCGACTTAGACCGCACGGGTCTGCTCAAAGACACGCTGGTCATGGTCTCCTCCGAGTTCGGCCGCACGCCGAAGATCAACGCTCAGGCGGGGCGCGATCACTATCCCAAGGTCTTCAGTGTTGTGTTGTCAGGCGGCGGGATCAAAGGCGGCTACATCCACGGCTCGTCGAACTCAACCGCTTCGGAACCCGAAGAACTGGCGATGGGTCCAGAAGACCTGTTCACGACAGTCTACCACTGCATGGGGATCGTCGCCGACAAGGAACTGATGGCTCCCGGTGATCGCCCAATCGAGATCGTCGATGGCGGCAAGGTCATCAAGGATCTGTTGGCCTGATCGCGGCAGTGTACTCAACGGAACATCAAAAGAAGCCCGGCTTTTTGACGAAAGCCGGGCTTCGGCTTAGATGACGGCACCGTAGGATGGGCACTCTTGACCGTCCTGTTATTCACGTGAACGCCGTATTGGATCCAAGACAGGACTGGCAAGAGTGCCCATCCTACAGATTGCGTTTTCCCTTACCCGGCGGGCGGAATGATGATGACGAAGTACCTTCTCGTGTTGACGCTGCTGCTTGTTGCCGCACCTTTACAAGCCGCCAGCCCTGTGCTGTCGAACATCATTCCCCGTGGGGGACAACGCGGCACAGAGGTCGAAGTGGTCTTCAATGGCCAGCGGTTGGAAGACGCTCAGGAATTGATGATCTACGAACCGGGGATCGAAGTCGCCGAGTTCGCGGTCGTCAATGACAAGCAAGTGAAAGCCAAGTTGAAGGTGGCTGCCGACTGCGTGTTGGGGACGAAGCACATTCGCATTCGCACAGCCAGCGGCGTGTCCGATCTCCGCACGTTCCGCATCAGTGCGCTGCCGAACGTCATGGAGCAGGAGCCGAACAGCGACTTCAAGCAACCGCAGGAAGTGGCGTTCAACTCGACCGTCGAAGGGATCATCCAGAACGAAGACGTGGACTACTTTGTCGTGGATGTGAAGCAAGGCGATCGGATCACGGCGGAAGTCGAAGGAATTCGTCTCGGCGATACGCTGTTCGATCCTTATGTCGCAATCATTGATGCCGCGCGGTTTGAACTCTCGACCAGCGACGATGCCGCTTTGCTCTGGCAAGACGGAGTGGCGTCGGTGATCGCTCCGGCCGATGGCAAGTACATCGTGCAGATTCGTGAAAGCAGCTATGGCGGCGGCGGGAACAGTCACTATCGCTGCCATATCGGGAACTATCCTCGACCACTGGCCGTCCTTCCGGCTGGCGGCAAGCCCGGCCAAAAGGTGGCTGTCAAATTCTTGGGGGACATCGCCGGTGAGATGACTCAGGAATTCGACCTCCCAGCTTCGACCGATGTCGATTACCAAGTCTTCGCTCAAGATGCGAAGGGGATCGCACCGTCAGGCAACCGCTTCCGCGTGGTCGATCTTGAGAACAGCATCGAAGTCGAGCCGAACGAAACGATTGCTCAAGCGACCAAGGCCTCGGCTCCCATCGCGTTTAATGGGGTACTTTCGTCGAAGACCGATGCGGACTTCTATGGCTTCACGGCGACGAAAGACCAATCATTTGAGGTCCATGTCTGGGCGAGACGCCTTCGCAGTGAACTCGATCCGGTGCTCTACATTCACAACGCGCAAGGTGGAGTGATCGCGGGGAATGACGATACCGGCGGACCTGACAGCTATCTTCGCTTCGCGGTTCCGGCTGATGGCGAGTACTTCATCAGTGTGAAGGATCATCTCGGACGAGGTGGCCTCGGCTTTCATTACCGGGTCGAAGTGGCACCGCTCAAGGCCGAAGCGTTGCTCGGCGTGAACGAGTTCCAACAATACGTCGAGCCGCACGTGGCGATCCCTCAAGGAAACCGATTCGCGCTACTCATTAATGCCAATCGGCAGGGCTTCGGTGGTGAGTTGGCGTTCTCGGGACTTGATCTCCCCGTCGGTGTGACTCTCGAATCGTTCGGAATGTCAGCCGACCAAGGTGTGGCTCAGGTCATCCTCTCCGCCGCTCCTGAAGCGCCAATCGCAGGGAAGCTTGGGCAGATCGTTGGGAAGTTGAATGATCCCAACAATCCAACTCCTCCCGAAGGCCAAGTTCGCCTGCCGACCGTCTTGGTTCGCGGTCAAAACAACATTCCATTTTGGACTGAGCCGACCAAAGCCCTCGCGATGGTCGTGACTCAAAAGGTTCCGTTTACGCTGGCCATCGTGGAATCCAAAGTTCCGCTGGTTCAAGGTGGCCAGATGTCACTCAAGGTCGTGGCGACGCGCGAAGGTGAGTTCAAAGCCCCAATTAAGATCGAGTTGGTCCTCAATCCCAATGGCGTGAACTCCAGTCGCGAAATCTCGATTGCCGAGGGGCAGACTGAGGCGTTGATCTCGCTCAACGCGGCGGGCAACGCGCAAGTGAAGGAACACAAGATCGCCGTTCGAGGCGAAGCGACTGTCGGCAACGGATCGATCTCGGTCTGTTCGCCATTCGTAAACTTGCACGTCGCCGAGATGTATATGAAGTTCAACTTCCAAGCGGCGGCGCTCGAAACCGGTGCCGAGACCGAACTCGTTGTGAAGGTCGAGAACGCCAAGCCGTTCGAGGGGAACGCGACGGTCCAATTGATCGGCTTGCCGAACAAGGTTACGACGGTCCCCGCCGAGTTCAATAAAGAAGCGGGCGAACTGATTTTCAAGATCAAGGCCGAAGCGGACGCCAATCCCGGCAACTCGAAGAACCTGTTCTGCCAAGTCGTAGTCACCGAGAATGGCGAACCAATCATCCACAACCTCGGAACGGGCACTCTTCGAGTGGACAAGCCGCTCCCACCGAAAGTGGCTCCCATGCCTGTAGCTGCTGCGACTCCAATGCCTCAACCTGTAGCACCACCCGCAGACGCACCGGTGAAGCGACTCACCAGGCTCGAACAACTGCGACTTGAGCAAGAGAATCGAGTGAAAGCCGCCAGTGGGACTGCTCCTGCCGGTGGTAGCAAGTAATTTGAAGGAACGGCGGACAGAATCTTCGTCATGGACTGGCGAACTGATTCTGACCAATCGAAGGATGGCGTGGATCGCCGGACGATTTGAATCAGAACACCACAGAATTCGACATGAAGTCGCAGAAGCCGCCTCATGTTGATGGCATGCGTCTTCAAGGACCCGCCCGATGACCCGAATCTCAATGCTCGCAGTTGTTGTCCTCTCCTTGGCTGGCACGACCGTCTTCGCCCAGTCGCCGTTGGTGCAGCTCAACGTCTATCCGACGGATATCAACCTCACGACCAACAAGGATCGGCAACTCGTCGTCGTGCAGGCTGTGTATGCGGATGGCCTCACGCGGGATGTGGCCAAAGAAGCGACGTTCACGCTCGCCAACCCGGCTCTCTGTCGTCGTGACGGAACGACGTTCTATCCGACTGCGGATGGAGCAACCGAGTTGAAGGTCGAGTACGGCGGCAAGATGCTGACTGTACCAGTGAAAGTCGAACGAGCTGCAGAAGCTCGGGCGATCAGCTTCAAGTTGGATGTCATGCCCGTCTGGATGAAGACGGGTTGCAACACGGGTAGCTGCCACGGAGCGGCTCGCGGGAAAGACGGTTTTCGCCTGAGCCTCTTCGGGTTCGATCCCGATGGCGATTACCTGCGGCTCACGCGCGAGATGCCCGGTCGCCGGATTGACCTCGGCGTCCCCGAAGCCAGCCTGACAATTGAGAAGTCGATCGGTGTCGTCCCGCACACGGGCGGCAAGCGATTCGAGCGAGAATCGGAACTCTGTCAGACCGTGATTGATTGGATCAGTGCAGGCTGTCCGCGTGATGCGGCCGATGTCGCGACGTGCGTGGCTCTCGAACTCTTCCCGAAGGACGGCGTGCTGGATGGTGCGGGATCGACTCAACAAGTCACCGCTCGCGCCAAGTATTCGGATGGGACCGATCGCGATGTCACTTCGCTCGCGCTGTTTCTCTCGAACAACGACACGTCTGCCGCGATCTCGATCGACGGGACAATCACCGCCGGCGCGCGAGGCGAAGCGTTTGTGATGGCTCGATTCGCGACGTTCACGGTTGGATCACATTTCGTCGTGCTTCCGAAGGGCCTGGTCTACGAAGACAAGCCGAAGGCTCAGGTCAACTACATTGATGAGTTGGTGAACCTCAAGCTGAAGAAACTGCGAATCGACCCGTCGGGCAAGGCCGCTGACGAAGCGTTCCTGCGTCGCATCTACGTCGATCTAATTGGGTCGGTGCCGTCAGAAGAAGAATATGTCCGCTTCATGTCGAGTACCGAAGCCGACAAACGGGACAAGTTGATCGACGAATTGCTGGCCCGCAAAGAGTTCACCGAAGTCTGGGTGAGCAAGTGGGCCGAATGGCTGATGATGCGGTCGTCGAATCAGACGAGCCTGAAGTCAATCACGCTGTATTACACGTGGCTGTCCGAGCAGATCGCCGACAATGTGCCGCTCGACAAGATGGTCCGCGAAATCCTGGGGGCCAATGGCGGAACCTTCAAGAATCCACCAACCAACTTCTATCAGATCGAACCGGATCGGCTGAAAGTGGCCGAGAATGTCGCTCAGATTTTCATGGGGATGCGAACGCAGTGTGCGCAGTGCCACAACCATCCTTTCGACCGCTGGACTCAGGACGAGTACTACAGCTTCGCCGCCTTCTTCTCGCAGGTGGGTCGCAAGCAGGGCGAAGACTATCGCGAACAGATCGTCTTCAACTCGGGCGGTGGCGAAGTCAATCATCCGGTGGGTGGACGAGTCATGCCGCCGGTGTTCCTCGGTGGCGGTCCGGCCGACACGGCTGGCAAGGATCGTCGCGTCGTGCTGGCCGATTGGCTCGCATCGCCCAAGAACCCGTATTTCGCTCAGAACTTTACGAACCGCATCTGGCATCACTTCTTCGGCATCGGGATCGTCGAACCGGTCGATGACGTGCGCATCAGCAACCCTGCCTCAAACGATCCGCTGCTGCTCGAACTGGCCAAGCGGTTCACGGAATCCAACTACGACTTCAAGGCGATGGTCCGGGACATCTGTCGTTCGGAAGCCTATCAGCGGACGACCGAGAAGAACGCCAGTAATGAGACCGATGAA
>JAYVOX010000089.1:0-2641 GCA_043757695.1 Schlesneria sp. | reverse complement strand
GTGCCAAGAAGAAGGTCAAAGTCGAGGACAAGGAAGTCGAAGTGATCGAGGCCGAACACGTTCCCGTCGCGTGGTGCCGCGCGTGGGGCAACGGCAAGATTTTCTTCAACAACCTCGGTCACAATGAAACGACGTGGGCTGACAAGCGGTTCCTCGATTCGACCACTGCCGCCATCCGTTGGATTCGTGGCGAGGTTCCCGGCGACACGACTCCCAATCCGGAAGTCTCGAAGGATCAACAAGCCAAGGCTCTGCAAGACGCAGGCGTGACGAAGTGAGTCGTGAACCTGTTGCCGTGAAGGCAGCGTGCCCGCAATGACAAACTCAGACCGCAGCATCGAGAGTTCGATGCTGCGGTCGTTTGTGGCCTATCCCACAATTCAGACATTCCCTGCTACTTGCCTTAGGACCGGCGCGTCAATCACTGTCAGGCTTTGGTGAGGCGGGTGCCGTGAAGCCCCGGATTCTTCGTCGAAAAGTCCGGGCCTCACGGCACCCGGCTCACCTCGATCATCGGATTGATACCGCCAGTTGTTGATGCGCCAGCTCTACGGCCCGCCGTCTCTCGTTACGAAAGTTCTGCCGTGTCGCGTGTTGAACCTGCTCATGAAGAACTCGTCGTCCAGGTCGATCTGGGTCCGCGTCGGTATCAGATTCCGATCGTCAGTCACCGGCTGTCGCACTGTGTCGAGTGGCTCACGCGCTGGTGGCTCGAACGAGATGGCATGTCGTCGATGACCTGCAAGCAAGCTCCACCAGCGGGGAGTGTCTGGCTCGCCGAGAACAAGCATCCTGCGGCGGGGGCGGCGTTGATCGTGACCGATACGAATCTCGCAGCGACTCACGCGACCACTGTCCGCGACAGCCTGCTCGCGCACGGTTGGCGTTGCGAAATGGAAGTCCTGCCCGCCGGTGAGCCTTCCAAATCGCTCGCTGTCGTCACGCGCGTCTATGACCGATTGATTGCGATGAACGCCGATCGGCGCACGCTGGTGATCGCCGTGGGCGGAGGCGTCGTGGGCGATGCGGCGGGCTTCATCGCGGCGACGTACACGCGCGGGTTGCCGTTCGCGCAGATTCCGACCACGTTGCTGGCGGCGGTCGATAGTTCGGTGGGAGGCAAGACGGGGGTCAATCATCCACTCGCCAAGAACATGATCGGGGCCTTCTACCAACCGATCGGCGTCTTCATCGACACTGCCGTGTTGGAGACGTTGCCCGACCGCGAGTACCGCGCGGGACTGGCCGAAGTGGTGAAGTACGGCGTGATTCTCGACGCCGAGTTCTTCGCGTATCTCGAACATCACGTGGAAGCGATTCACGCGCGACGGCCCGACGTGTTGCGGCACATCATCGCGCGAAGCTGTCGCTTGAAGGCGGATGTCGTCGAGCGCGACGAATTCGAAGCGACCGGCCTGCGTGCCGTGCTGAACTACGGCCACACATTCGGCCATGCGTTTGAAGCCCTCAGCGGCTATGGCCAGTTGCTGCACGGCGAAGCGGTGTCGATCGGAATGCTCTACGCCAGCCGCCTCGCCGAACGACGCGGTTTGATCGGCAGCGACCTCACCGCGCGACAGCGCTCACTCCTCGAAGCCCTGCAACTCCCGATCGCTCTCCCCGCGACAGCGACTTTCTCCACCGAGGACGTGCTCGCTCGAATGCAACTCGACAAGAAGACGGTCGCTGGCAACTTGCGGTTCATCCTGCCTGTGAAACTGGGCGAAGTCCGCACGTTCGCCGACGTTCCCGAGGCGGATGTTCGTGCGGTGTTGGAGCAAGATCCATAGCCCAAGTCGTCACTAATCCCTTGCGCTCGCCTTCGCGACTACGATCCTGACAACGTCGAGACTCCTTCGAGACCATCATCGTGACGAACAGTTCACCGCCTGCTGATCGACGCTTGCTGAAGTCGGTGTTGTTGTCTGCGCTGATGTTGTCTGCAGGAGCCGCCGCGAGTTATGGGTTGAGCCAACTGCGAAAGCCGCCCGAGCTGAAGGCGGCTGTCGAGCGGAAGTACAACGTCGAGACGTTCACAGTCCAGGCGGTCGATCTGCGGGAAATCGTGAACGCGTTCGGGACGGCTCGTCCAGAGAAAGAGGTTGTGCTGTCGGCGCAAGTGGCGGGTGAAGTCTCGCAGACTCATGCTCAACTCAAGGTCGGTCTGCGTGTGAAGGGGCCGCGCACGGACGACGCCGATCACAGCCTGTTGAATCAGGGGGATCGGGAGGGCGAGGCTCCCGCCGAGCCGCGAGAAACCAGCGAGATACCGATTAAGAACGGCCCGGCAGGAGCCTCGCCCTCCCTTTTTCAACAGGCCGGTGGCGCGGCTGAGTCGGGGATCGAGGGTGACATCGCTGGCGACCTGCTCGTGCGGATCGACCCGAGTACCTACGAAGAGCGCGTGCTGGCGGCGCGGCATCGGTTGGCGGCGGACCAATCGGATTTGAATCGGATCGAGCAAGAAGAGGCGAACCTTGCCCGCGTCTACGAGAAGATCGTGGCTGACTGGGAAGACTCGCAGCGCGAGTATCAGAAGACCGCCAAGTTGCGCGAGCAAGGGATCAACACCGAGAGCGATCTGCGGCGTGCTCAGATGGAACTCCGTCAGTACGAGAAGGCCAAAGTCGTCAGCCACAAC
>JAYVOX010000088.1:0-2649 GCA_043757695.1 Schlesneria sp. | reverse complement strand
CTTCGCAGTCTTCGGAGAAGCCGTGCGAATGGGAGCCAACTCGCAACCAGCACGGCTTGGTTCAAGGGATGGAAAAGGAAGGCGGAATGGTGTTTCATGCCCTGAATCGCGGCGTTGGCCGATGTCGAATCTTTGACACGGAGGTGGACGAGACCGCGTTTGCAGACCTCGTTGGGCGGGGTGGCCCGGCTCTGTCAAACATGGAACAACCCGTGATGTGCCACTGTTTCGGAGTCTTCGGAGAAACAGTGTGGGTGCAGACTCAACATCGCCAGGAACGCTGCTTCTCCGAAGACTCCGAAGCAGTGGCACACGTCAACTCGTGAGGCGGCCGGGTGGCCGGGTTTGGAGTGTTTCGCGAAAACCCGGTGCTTCCCTTCGGTCCAGCACCGGCCACCCGACCGTTTGTTTTTAGGGTGCGACGTCATGGCTTTGCCTGGCCGTGTCTTCGCTACGAAAACAGCACGGCCAGGCAAAGCCATGACCGTCGCACCCTAATTCATTGCCTCCATCAAGTTGGTTACGGCTGGGTGGGTCTGGGTGGGTGAGGTCGATCAACGGGAGCCCCCAGCGGGTGATTCCTCGCGTTCACGGTGAGCGGCGAAGCGCCTCGATCAACTTCGCCAGAAACTGAGCCGCTGACCCCCGGCTCGTCTCTATGTTATTCCGTGCCCTCCGTGGTGAAATCGCTTTTGAACCACGGAGGGCACAGCGAAGTCTTCGGAGACTTCGGAGACTTCGGAAGTCTTTCACACCGACCTCCAAACATTTCACGTTCGGCCTCGCGAGGTCTGGAAGGGGCGTAAGCTCACTTTTTCTGAGTGACAATTCGTTCAGGTCGGGCCATCGCTCTGGTCAGACGCCTCCTCATCGAGCATCCTGTGGCTCAACAGCTTTTGAGCGTGTCATCGCCCCGGCGGCGGAAGGAATACGTGGTGGACTTACGACCAGGCTTTGAAGGGCAGAGAAACAATCCCTTTCCTCCGTTCCGTTCCCCGGCGAACCGCCGTCGTCGAGGGGGCCTGATTCTGAGCTTGCTGTTGCTGGCCGGTCATGTTAGCGGCTGCCAGCGGGAGCCGAAGCCGACGAAGGCCGTCGCCAAGAGTAGCCCCGCCGAGGTGGCCAAGATCGCGAAGGAGGATCAACTCAACACGATCGTGTTGACGGAGAAGGCGGCCGAGCGGCTCGGCATTGAGACGGCGTTGGTGGAAGTGCGGTCGGTGAAGCGGTCGCGGACTTATGGCGGTGAGGTGGTGTTGCCGACCGGGGCGTTGCTCATCGTTTCGGCTCCGCTCAGCGGGACATTGCAGGCTGCCGGGAAGGGGCCGGTTCCTGCCGTGGGGGCGACGATCAAGTTGGGGCAGCCGGTGTTTCACCTGATGCCGATGCTGTCTCCCGAGCGGGAAGTTCTCACGCCGGCGGAGCGGGTTCGGTATGCGGAGGCTCGCAATGCGATCGCCACCGCGCGGATTGATGCGGCGGGACAGGTCGAGCAGGCGGCGGTTCAGGTTGATGCCGCGCAGATCGCACTCGATCGCGCCGAACGCTTGCTGCGCGAGATGGCCGGCACCGTGAAGGGCGTAGACGACGCCAAGGCTTTGCTCGCGCTGGCCGAGAAGTCGCTCGCGGCGGCGAAGGCTCGCAAGGGGCAGGTCGATCAGATCAAGCTCGACGATGATCGCGAGGCGGGCAAGCTCTCGCCGCTGCCGATCCTAGCCCCGCGCGAAGGGATCATCCGCGCGGAACATGCCGTGGTCGGTGAAGCCGTCACTGCGGGGACTCCGCTGTTCGAGGTCATGCAGTGCGATCCGGTCTGGATCAAGGTTCCCGTCTACGTAGGAGACCTGCCCGAACTCGATCAACAAGCCACGGCCCAGATCGGCACGTTGGCTCACGCGGCCAGTTCGCCTACGACGAGTGCCGCGCCGGTTCCTGCCCCTCCGACCGCAACGGCCCTCTCGTCCACCGTGGACCTGTACTACGAGATGAAGAACCCGGACGGACAGTATCGGCCGGGGCAACGGCTCAGTGCGACGCTGCCTCTCACCGGTGAGACCGAACAGCACGGCATCCCGTGGTCGGCCGTGGTGCAAGACGTTCAGGGAGGAAGCTGGGTCTACGAAGTCACCGCGCCGCAAACCTTCGTCCGGCGGCGTGTCCAAGTCCGCCAAGTCGTCGGCGACTGGACCGTCTTCGACAAAGGCCCGGCGGTCGGAGCGAAGATCGTCACGGCGGGAGTCGCTGAACTGTTTGGGACTGAGTTTGGTTTTGGAAAGTGATTCCTGTCCCCTCGCCCCTCGCCTTGGAGGGGAGAGGGTTAGGGTGAGGGTGAGGGGTTCTTCAACCTCGTTCCCAAGCTCCAGTTTCAACCTCGTTCCCAAGCTCCAGCTTGGGAACGCCCGTTTCGGAAGCTCCAGCTTCCCGTGAACCAGACCGAACGCGAAGCTGGAGCTTCAAGAAGGCGGTTCCCAAGCTGGAGCTTGGGAACCAGAAGCACCAGAAGCGAATCATTGGAAAGTAATGCCGCATGACATGGCTCGTTTCGACATCGCTCAAGTTGCGGGTGGTCGTGTTGGCGTTGTCGATCATCTTGATCGTGTTTGGCGTGCAGACGCTGAAGACCGCGCCGCTCGATGTCTTTCCCGAGTT
>JAYVOX010000087.1:0-9802 GCA_043757695.1 Schlesneria sp. | reverse complement strand
GCGTGGATCACCGAGCCGTTGCGACACCTCGCCCACTGGTTCAATCGCAACACGAAGTCGGGTAGCCGCCGCAACATCTCCGCGCACTACGATCTCGGAAACGACTTCTTCCAACTGTTTCTCGATGAGACGTTGATGTACTCGTGCGGCGTATTTGAAGGCCCCGACAGCACGCTGCTTGACGCTTCGACCGCCAAGAACGAACGGATTTGCCGCAAGCTGCAGTTGTCGCCAACAGACCATCTGCTGGAGATCGGGACCGGCTGGGGCGGCTTCGCACTGCACGCGGCGCGTCACTACGGTTGCCGGATCACGACAACCACGATCTCGCGGGAACAGTATGACTTCGCGATCCGACGAATCGCTGAAGCAGGCCTTGCCGATCACGTCACGGTGCTGCTGCAAGACTATCGCGACCTGACGGGGCACTACGACAAGCTGGTCTCGATCGAGATGATCGAGGCTGTCGGCGACGAGTTCTTCGACGGCTACTTCGCGCAGTGCAGCCGTTTGCTCAAGCCGGATGGGTTGCTTGTCCTGCAAGGGATCACCATCGCCGACCAGCTTTATGCGGGCTATATCCGCCGCGTCGATTTCATCCAGAAATACATCTTCCCCGGCGGTTGCCTGCCGTCGGTCTCGCGGGTGTGCGAGTCGCTCACACGTGCGAGCGACCTGCGGCTGTTCCATCTGGAAGACTTCGCGCCGCACTACGCACGGACGTTGAGTTGCTGGCGCGATCGCTTCCGCGCCCGGCTCGATGAAGTACGCAGCCTCGGCTTCGACGAACGCTTCGTGCGGATGTGGGAGTACTACCTCGGCTATTGCGAGGGAGCGTTTCTGGAACGGAACTGCGGCCTGGTGCAGATGGTCATCACGAAGCCCGAATGCCGCCGCGAACCGATCGCCGGGCAACTCGTGTGAGTACAACCGTGTTTCAAGTCGAGTGTGTCGCACTCTCGTTCCCAAGCTCCAGCTTGGGAACGTGCCTCAACCAAGCTCCTGCTTGGCGTTGAATCCATGCGTCCGCGATGCCTCAGGACCGGAGCATCAACAACTGGCGGATCGCTCTCCTGATCGAGTTGATCCGAATGCCGCTTCGTGTTCTTCATCCGTGCTCCGGCCCTGCCATCCGTGCGACCACCTGATCTGAAAGCAATCAATCGCACAGATGGCAGGGCCGGAGCACGGATGAAGCCAATCCCGTCCGTTGTTGATTCGCCAGTTCTCACGCGGCCAGAATCGGCCGACTCGGTGGAGACTGTGCGTCTCCGTCGTCGCGACGCGCGACTTGCCTTTCGAGGTGGTCCGACTACGCTCTGCCCTGAATCCGCTCGGTTGTAGCGACACATTGTCGGAGGCTTTTCCGGCACCCCAGCCACGCACAGGACTGCTCCGTTGACAGAGCATCTTTCACCGAAGCAAGTGGCCCGAGCGATCGGCGTGAGCGAATCTTCACTCAAACGTTGGGTCGATCAAGGCTTGATTACGGCGACTCGAACAGCGGGTGGGCATCGCAAGCTACCGCTCGAAGACGTGTTGCGGTTCCTGAGGGAGCGAAACCATCCCGTGGTCGCTCCCGAACTGTTGACCTTGCCCGCCGTGAGTCCTCGTTCCACGAGCGGATTGGAACTCGGCAGCGACCGACTGTTGACCGCCTTACTGACGGGCAACGAAGAGTTGGCGCGGCAGGTCGTGTTCGATCTCTATCTCGCCCGGCACAGTGTGAGCGTGATCTGCGATCAGGTGATCGCGGTCGCATTTCGAGCAATCGGTGTGAAGTGGGCGTGCCAGCAGATTGATATCTATCACGAGCGACGCGGCTGTGAGATCGCGATACACGTTCTGTCAGAGCTGCGCCGAGTCGTTCCTGTGCCCGATTCTCCGTGGATGGCGATTGGCGGGACGTTGAATGGCGATGCGTATGACATCCCCGCCCACATGGCTGAATTGGTGTTGCGCGATGCCGGCTGGAAGACCTGTACGCTAGGCAAGTCGTTGCCCGCCGCGTCGCTCATCAAGGGGATGGGTGACACCCCGGCACAACTCTTCTGGCTGAGCGTCTCACACATCGACGACGAAGCCGCGTTCCTGCGCGACTTCAAGCAGATCGCTGCCGCTGCCAAACGTCGCAAGTTGGCAGTCGCCGTGGGAGGCCGCGCGTGGAACGAATCGCTGCGGCGCGACCTGAAGGTCTCCACCTTCTGCGACACGATGCAGCAGCTCGAGGACTTCGCCCGCAACCTACGCACGCGCATCTGAGGAATTGTCCAAGTACGACTGGTAACTGAAGCGGTTTACGAGTGTCGATCATTCGAGTCCCCCTTGCTGCCACTGACAGCCTCTACAACGTAGTGACCGTAGATCGTGAGGTACGCCTCTTCAAATTCAATCGCCGACTTGAGACCTGTCGCCGACGGACGCGGCTCGATGTGAACGGGATATCCCCTGTCTCGGAAGATCGCGCTGACGACCTCTTTTGTTCTTGAACAACGTGTTTTCCGACAATACTCCAAGGGTTCTCGATACGTTCATTCAAACTTCACATACGGCCCTAAACTCCCTCTGCATTGAAGGCACACTTGTGCCGATTCATTTGTGATGTTGTGCGGTAGGGAGTCAAACATGTCGAAAGTTTTGCCAGAACGTTTGAGATCGCGGTCACTACGACGTTGTGGTTTTACGTTGATCGAGTTGCTCGTGGTCATCGCGATTATCGCCGTGTTGATTGCGCTGCTGTTGCCAGCGGTTCAACAGGCTCGAGAAGCCGCTCGACGGAGCCAGTGTCAAAACAATCTGAAACAGCTTGGCTTGGCTCTCGCAAACTATCACGACCGCAGCCAGGTGTTTCCTCCCGGCGCGATCATCATGCTGGGGACATCACCGGTAAACGCCAGTGACAAGACACTCAGCGCTGCCACGTCAGGTGGCTACGACATGTTGTGGCGTGCCGAGAACGGCGACCGTTGCCAAAGCTGGATGGTGCAAATCCTGCCTTTCATGGACCAAGCAGCAATCTACAACCTGTGGAACTTCAACGCCGATGTCAAAAGCAATAAGTTCAATGCTACGGGGCAACCGCTGGCGAGCAGAAACATCCCTGGGTATCTCTGCCCTAGCCGACCTTCCGTCAGGCACAGCAACGTCTCGATGGGTTTCAAGACGGCTCCGAAGTGGGACGGTGGCTATAACGATTACGGTGGTTGTTACGGTGCCGGGAACCTCGCGTTGAATTCGTCCGGAGATCGTACGACGTACCATGGCACGGACCCGGTCTCCGCTCGTGGAACACAGATCAACAATGGCGGCATCTTTTTTGTGAACAGCAACACGAGCCATCGCGACCTCGCCGATGGCTCATCCAACACGATCATTGTTGGAGAGGTTCAACGTCTGATTGCCCCCGTCGTTGTGGCAACGATTCCCAGCTTTGATGGCTGGGCCATTGGCGGCTTGCCAACCTTGTTCTCGACGTTTGATACCACTGTTCAGACGCGAGCCGGCGTCAACGGCGCTCAGCGAGAAACAGCCGGGTCTGATCACATCGGTGGCGCGTTCTTCGGTCTCGCCGATGGGTCCGTCCGCTTCCTCAGCCAGAACATGGACCTCAAAATTTATGCGGGCTTGGGCACCATCGGCGAGGGCGAGATTGGTAGCGACTTTTAGTGGTTCATTGAAAACAGGAAGCAGCGGGGCGCAGGGACCACTTTTTTTCAACAGACCACCCAGTGAAGAAGACCCGTTTTATGAGAATCATCATCATGCGAGGCGTGGGTTGTTGGCTCGTTCTAATCGCGGTGTTGACTCTGACCGGCTGCGGTGGAGTACCCGACCAGCCACCGCTCGGCACGGTCACCGGTGTGATCACGCTCGACGGGAAACCTCTTGAATTCGTGGAGGTCAGTTTCGTGCCATCGGAAGGTCGCCCTTCGGATGGTGCCACAAACAGTCTGGGAGAATACGAGCTGTCGTATGTGCAAAACATCAAAGGGGCGAAGGTTGGCCAGCACACTGTCACCGTTCGATCTGGCAAGGTTGATAATTCGCAACTAAAGCCGGTCGAGATCAAGCCTGGCAAGAACGTAGTCAACCTCAAGTGCGTCGCGAAGCTGGGAAGCTCAAATCGGCAAGACAACGAATGAGGGTGGTCGGCGAGGCTTCGTCCGATACTTTCGCCGAGAACGAGAACACCCCGCTCGGGTGATCTTCAACCACGGGGGCCGAGTCATCCGCAGTAGCGCGAGGCTGGAAATCGCCGAGCCACAGACTCAGGCAGACGAGACACGGGACGAAGAGTCCGCGCGGGGAAGAGCATCTCATGACAGCATCCTTGCAGAGAGCGAGCGTTTATTTCAGACAACACGTCTGCCGAAGATGGCTTCGAGGTGGACGTGCTGGAAGAGCGTGTCATGCCTGTCGCCACAAGGGAAAGGCCGTTACAGCCGGGTGCCGTCGCCAATGGATGGTCAGTGATTTGTCCCCTCTCCCGCCCGTCCTCGGGGGGAGAGGGTTAGGGTTAGGGTGAGGGGGGATTCGTTGAGTGGGGCCAGGCGCACGGAGATCAATGCGACGGTGTTCGCCCTCTGGATTCGCGTTTCGTATCCGATGACTTTCGACCGCTCGGCCCCCTCACCCTAGCCCTCTCTCCCGAAGACGGGGGCGAGGGGACCGGAAAATTGGCAAACGACTGCACGCGCCACAATGGAAAGGCGTCACAGCCGCATCGAAGTCACTGCGCCGGTGCGATCGCTGATGCCCGCGTCCAGTAGTCGGGCAGATCGGGCTTTGTCGCGATGAGGATCTCACGGATCGAGGCTCGGTCGGTGTCGGTCAGGTGCGCGAAGTCTTTCGATTTGTCGGTGCCGCTCAACACTTCCCACAGGCGACGATAGACGAAGTCCTTGGCCTCGCGCGGCAGCGCGTCGAACGAACGCGAATAGATTAGGTAGCTGCACGGATACTTGAAGAGTCGCCGTTCGAGGTCGAAGTCGCGCAGTGACCGGCCCTGCGGATCGCGCGGGCCGCGCGCGGTGAACTCGGCCGCGAAGCTTGATGTTCCTTGCAGCTTCGCCGTCAGCGCGGCTTCACCACTAAAGAGCAGGAACTTCACCAGTTCGTTGCCCGCACTCTGAATGCGCGTCGTCGTGCTCTGCCAGCGATGGCCCTCGGGTTCGTTGAGGTCTTTGTTCAGTCGCGTCTCCGCGTGCAGAGCCTCCCGTGTCGTGAAGTTGGCGCGCGTGATCAGGTTGTGAGTCTCGGCCTGATGTTCAAGCACCATGAGCGCGATGAGGTCACTGTGCGGCGTGAGGTAGGCCGAAGTCTTGAGCAGCCCTCTCAGATCGGTCACGTTGTGCCCGGCCGTGTTGTCCACAGGTTCGCGAACCTGTTTGCCCGACACGATCAGGTTGCCGAGATGCGTCTGCTCGCCATGCGTGCCGGTCACATACCAGCCACCCCAACGCTTCGCGAGCGGGCTGGTGTGATCGATGCGGTGCGTCCCCATCGCGAACACCGGGAAGCCGACCGAATCGACGTAGACCGAACGGACAAGATGCCCCGGGACGCTGCGAGTCTGCGTCGATGCGTGACAGAGCAGGCAGTTGTCGTTTTGCCGCGTGAATCTCGGCTTGTCGGACTGTTCCTGATCCAGCGTGTAAAAGACCACGCCGAGCTGCGGATCGACGGCAGAGAACTCCGCCACATCACCGTGCTGACAGAAGCCGACGTACATGTCGTCGTTGAAGTAGATGGCGCGCGGCGTCTTCGGCGCGATGCGGTGCCGCTGGAGACTCGTCTTCGAGAAGACCAGCATCTGCGAAGACTCGGGAACATCCAACTCGTGTAGCACCGACTTGAGATAGCCCACGCGGTCGTCGAATTCGAGCTTCGCCTCACCGCTGTCGAGTCGCGCCTGCAACCGCGACACGGGGTTGTCCACGGGGGCCGTCTCGTAGTGGATCGGCTCCCGCTCTAAGTCCTGCCCGCTCGCCGGACCGAACGTCAGACAGAGGACGATCGCCGCGAGTGCCTGGAGTCGTGGTGAATGAATACTTCCGAACATCATGACCTCCCGCTGGCCGAGAAAGCTGTCGCGCTGCGTCTCAAAACTGCAGAAAGCGGATGGCAGAAATATCGGGGGTAAAAAAATGAAAACTCGGATTGAAGCGATCACGACGGCCTTCATTCACAATCTGCCTACCATTTTTCTACCCCGCATTTTTCTGCCATCACCTCTGCCTCGTATTTCTCACGACTTGACCGCGACCGAATGCGCGTCCTGATAATGTCGTGTGATCAAGTCATTCTGAATCCACAGCAGTTTGTTGAAGGCTCGCAGCGTGGCGGCTTCCTGCGGGCGAGGCAGACTCAGGCTCAGAATCGTGTGGACCAAGGCATCCGACACGAAGCCCAGCAGGGCGTTCATCTGGATCAGCGGCACGTTGAGTTCCATCGAGCCGGCTTTGGGAGTGTGCCTCTTGCCGACCATGTCGAGATACCCGACCATCGCGCCGTCGTAGGGCTTGGTCACGAGTGCCGCCAGATATCGGCCGAGGTGTTGTTTGCGGAACTGGATCAGCTCGTGATCCTGCGTGAGCGAAGCCAGATCGGTGGGGATGGCCCCCTCGTAGCCGGACTGTCGCGGCAGGAAGTGACGCTTGGTGGCGTCGTATTCAAACAGCTTGTCATACACGGCATCGACCAGACTCGGTACGAGCGGCCCGAGCGCACCGGCGGCTCCGTGAATCGCCTGAATGTCCTGCTCACCAAAACCAACAAACTCGGTCAGGTAGGCAAACCGATAGCTCAGATCCTTTTCGAGGCGCGGTTCGTCAATGTGTTTCACGCTGAAGTTCCTTGGAGGCGGGAGTTGACGGCGGGAGGCAGGCGGCTCAAAATCGGATGCACGTGTCCGATTTGACGGCCACCAATCTAATCTCGACTAAAGCGGATGTAAATATCCAGTTTCAGAAAGTCAGGTTCCCGGCATGTTTTCTCAAACCGTGGAATACGCCCTGCGCGCCGTCGTCTACCTGGCCGATCAGGCTCCGGAGGCCCGCACCACGGATCAGATTTCCGAGGCGACACAGGTTCCCAAACCCTACCTCTCGAAGGTCCTTCAGAATCTCGGACGCAGCGACATCGTCCGCAGCCAGCGCGGGATCGGGGGAGGCATCACCCTGGTGAAGACGCCCGAGGAGCTGACGATTCTTGATGTCGTCGATGCCGTCGAACCGATCGAGCGCATCGTGACCTGCCCGCTGGGACTGAAGACTCACGGCAAGCATCTCTGTCCGCTGCATCGCCGAATGGACGACGCTCTGGCGATGGTGCAGGATGCGTTCAAGAAGACGACCCTGGCCGAAGTACTCGCCGAGCCGACCCGCAGCACGCCGCTTTGCGAGGCGACGAAGTCACGTTCTCGCAAGAAAACCTGAGAGCGATAGGACGTGAATCCTGCACCGAACAGATCTCCTCTCAACTTCACGCGAACCGCAGCAGTCCCTCACGAGGCCGACGAAAACGCTCGCTACCTGCGGGCGCTGCAACCACAAACACGATCGCGCGTCATTCCGGGTACATCTCCAACGCCTTGTTCCAGCGTCTCACCGTTTCGCGGCAGATCGCTCGATCCGAGGGGAGCGTGAGCGGGCGGCCTCGGCAGTCGAGGATCACGCCCACCGTGCCACCGTGGATCGTACGGGTCAGTGGTTTGCCGGGGCCTGCGCCGACATCGAAGCCTCGTGCGGGAGTGAGATGGGCTTCGGCAGTCTCTCCGATACCAAGTCGCAGCCGCACGAGATCGCCGAAACGGAGCTCGCCCGAATCTCGCAACGCTCCCGAAAACTTGTAGCCGCAGATCGCAGCACCCGGTTTGGCGAGGCCCTTCGGAGCGATGCAGGTGCCGAGGTAAATCAGGCAGTCGCGCTCGAAGACTTCCATCGCGGCGCGGGGATGGACGGAGGCCAGCACGCCGAGATGCGGCATCATGAAAATGCTGTCCTTCGCCAGTCGCGTGATCCCTTCCGGCTCGAAGGCGTCGATCAACATCATTGCCGTCTGCTCCATGCGCGGGGCGTGAGAGAGGACGCCGCCCGAAGCGACGAGCAGATCGAGGGCCATGTTGTTGACGATCGACCGGTCGCCCGTGTTCTGTCCGAAGGCGTCGCCGATCGACCGCTGTTGCTGCACGCCCGCCAGCGTCGTCGCGAACTGCTTGTGCTGGATGTACGAGAGCCGCAGCGCCTCGCGCGAGACCGCCTGCTCAAACATCAGCGCTTCGAGTGTTTGCGGAATCGTCGTCGGGCGAATCATCTTGTTCTTCACGCGGTTCCGCAGTTCCCGCTCATCAGTGTCGTATGGCACCCAGCGCAGGATCATCGGCAGCGTCGCTTCGGCGAGGACGTTTGAGATCGAATAGCTCATCCCCAAGTTCGCGCTCACCGTGCGATTGAACACGCCGCCAAACACGCTGAAGACATCGGTCGTCGCGCCGCCGATATCGACTCCGACCGCGTTGATTCCCTGCCGTTCGGCGATCGTCTTGAGGATGTCGCCCACCGCGCCAGGGGTCGGCATGATCGGAGCATCGGCCCACGCGATCAGCTTGTCGTAGCCGGGGGCATGCGCCATGACGTGTTCGAGAAACAGATCGTGAACGCGGTCGCGAGCCGGGGCGAGGTTCTCCCGCTCCAGCACGGGACGCAGGTTCTCGACGATCGACAACGCACAGACATTCCCTAGCACGTCCTGCACGAGTGCCGCCGCATCACGATTCCCCGCGTAGATCACCGGCATCTGGTACTGCCCGCCGAACCGGGGCTGCGGCTTGGCGGGCGCGATCAGTTCCGCAAGCTGCACGACGTGAGACTTCGTCCCGCCATCGGTTCCCCCCGCGAGCAGGATCATGTCGGGCCGCAACTCGCGAATCCGCTGAATCTGCTCGAACGGTTTTCGTTTGTCGTTCGAGGCGAGCGTCTCCATCACGATCGCACCGGCACCGAGCGCCGCCCGCTCGGCACTGGCGGCAGACATCTGCCTCACCACGCCCGCGACCAGCATTTGCAGGCCGCCTCCCGCGCTGGAGGTTGAGATATAGATGTCGCACCCATCCATGCCGCGAGCGGGTCGAACAAGCTGCCCGTTCTCATCGACCAACCGCCGCCCGGACAATTCACCCACTTCGGTCGCGGCGTTGGTGACGCCGACGGTGACATCGGCCGCCGGTTCCTCAACCGTCGTCGGCGCTTCGCCCCGGTACGTCTGCCGATACACGCCATCGACCTTCTCGATCAGGATGGCCTTCGTCGTCGTACTGCCACAGTCGGTCGCGAGGATCACCTGCAACGCATCGGGATCGGCGATCCACTTCGCCGCGCCGTTGGTCTGTCCCGATCCGTGGGGCATGAGATTAGGTCGATGGTTGAGGGTGAATGGTTGATGGTCAGCAGCAGGCCACCATCGAAAATGGGCAGGGCGAGCCGAAGAGAGCCAATCGTCGAGCAGCCGCTTCTCTGGCCCTCAACCATCAACTCTCGACCTTCGACCACTCCTCCAGTCGCCGCGCAATGTACTCGACCGCCCCACGCTTCTCCAGAAACCCGGCAAACTCGCGCACACCAACCGGATCAAGCACCGTGGTCAAAAACGGCTCGAAGAACCTCAACGACTGCCCGGCCAGAAAACCGAGAGGGGCCGACGAATCGAGCACCATCTGCGCCGGCATCGTCATCCCCCGCCGCGCGATCTCTCGACACACCGCATCAATGGCGGCGACTTGAGCGGGCGATGGCTCCACCGGTCC
>JAYVOX010000086.1:0-2650 GCA_043757695.1 Schlesneria sp. | reverse complement strand
CCCACCCGTAACGCAAGGCTCCCCGCAGAACGGAAGCCACCGAAGACGAACGCCGTCTCACGATCCATAATGATGCTCGGACAGATGTTGCCCGTCAGCTGATGCTCGGCGTACCAACGCAGCTTGCCGGTCTCCGCGTTCAGTCCCCAGATTTCACCCGGCACAGCCACCACGATATCCGTGCGGTTGTCCTTCAGATTCGCGACCGTCGGCGTGCCATAGGACAACTCCATCGCGGCCCCTGCGGCTTTCCAAATTTCTTTGCCGGTCTGCTTGTCGAGAGCACGCACCGACTGACTCTCTTCGGATGCATTCACAATCAGCCTGTCGTTATGGAGGATCAGACTCGACCCCGATCCCCATCGTCGATTGCTCGATTCTTTACCGACGCCCGTTTGCCAGACCTGCGTTCCATCAAGCTCAAACGCGAACACTCCGCTCTTGCCGAAAAAACAGTAAACCCGCTCACCGTCCGTAACGGGCGTGTTGCTGGCATAGCCGTGTTCGGAAATGTATCCCTGATAACCGTCCTCAGGCAGTTCGGCAGCAATCGTCTTCGTCCATTGAATCTTGCCGTCCGTCCGACTCACACAGACGAGGTGCCGTTGCAACGACTGGAGGTCTCCGCCGTTGGCCTTCGGCACTCCATACCCCGAATAGCAGGTCACGAAGACTCGGTCGCCCAGCACGATTGGGCTGGAGGAACCGGGGCCGGGGAGTTCCGCTTTCCAATGCAAATTTTCAGTGTCGCTCCACGTTACAGACAGATTCAGATCAGGACTAAGTCCCGCACCATTCGGGCCGCGAAACTGAGTCCAGTCCTCTGCGAGACCGGTTTGCACCGCGGCGACAATTGCAGTCGCGAGCAGGATTCCACGCAGTGCGGTTGGATTCACAAACATTCTCCGAATCGATGGGCTTGGGAGCGGGGCATCAATCACTGTCGGCGTTTGGTGAGCCGGGTGCCGTGACGCCCCGGACTGTTCGGCGAAGAACCCGGGGCCTCACGGCACCCGGCTCACCTCGACCATCAGATTGATACCGCCAGTTATTGATGCGCCGGTCCTTGGTGGTGCGATGTGACGAGTAAGACTGGGCCGCTAGAAACACCAGCCAACAAAATGAGTATCGGCGGCGATCCTGAAATTCTCTTTCAGGGACAGGTTTCGAGCCGCCTTCGCCCAGCGAGACTTCGAGGCGACCGGGCGACGCCTCAGCGACACCGAGTGCAAAGAACCCGCATCGCTGCTGAACTATGCCTTGCGCGGCGATCAATCAGACTTTGGGCAGTAGCCACGTTTCGCCAGAACGCGAGCCATTTCAACGCTCCGCCCGCACTCTGACGAGATGCGACTAACTCTCACCTCGGGCCGCGCGACCGTATCACACACCGAACGCTTATTCCGTGAAGTGCGGGGTATCGCAGGCCAGTCCATTTTCAAAAAGAGACGTTCGTTTCGGGAAGACACGCGTGACGGGAGGATGTAGATTCGCGTCGCCGAAAAACAAGAGAATCGTCCCAACAGGACTGTCATCCCAACTCGTACCGACACCGCATCAACCAGAGGATCCGAGATTCATGGCACTTCAGCTTTCCTACCACGGCGAAACGTCCGTCCCCGTTGAGGTCGAGGGCCTCACCCCCGACTGGGCCTGCGACAAGTCGCTGGCTGAGATCGAACGGTTTGAAATGTTTCATGGCAACCGGAAGATTCCGCTGGCTGAGATGTTCACCGTGGCGGGCGATCCCAGCGACAAACGAATGGACTGGGAAGGCAATCTCGCGGGAGTCCACTGGATCGGTGCGCAGATGGCGAGCGGGCAGATTCACGTTCACGGCCCGGTGGGACGGCACATCGGCAGTGAGATGCGCGGCGGTGAGATTCACGTCTCGGGCGATGCGGGTGGCTGGGTAGGAGCCGAGATGAAGCGCGGCCTGATCCATGTACGCGGCAACGCAGGCCACCTCGTCGGGAGTTCGTATCGAGGCTCGGCCAAGGGGATGACCGGCGGCACGATCTTGATCGACGGCAACGCAGGCAACGAGACCGGTTGCACGATGCGGCGCGGCCTAATCGCCATCGGTGGTTCGGCAGGTGACATGGTCGGTTTCAACATGATCGCCGGAACGGTCTTCGTCTTCGGCGAATGTGGCATCCGCCCCGGTGCCGGGATGCGTCGAGGCACACTCGGCCTGTTCGGCCCCAACCCGCCGCAACTGCTACCGACCTTCCGCTACGCTTCCACCTACCAACCGCAAGTGGTCAGACTTCTGTTGCGCACCCTGCGAGACCAAGGCCTACACCTGGATGAATCGCTGCTCGACGCCGAATTCGACCTCTATCACGGTGACCTCGTCGCCCTCGGCAAGGGTGAAGTGTTGTTCCGTCATACTGCTGTGTGACCAGTCGTACGGTGAAATCGTCTGACGGAACGAGGCACTCCCTTCGATGCGACGATTTCGAGCGCGTCCGCCGATTCAGCCCTGATCTCACGGCCATCTTCTGTGCCACGGTGCGGAGTTTCAGTGAACGCACTCTCGCCTCAAACGGCCCGCTTCAGAACAATTCGCCGATCGTTCGGCCACCGTGAATGCGGTGCGGTCGATTGAGTGCGTCGTGCAGCACGGCGTCGGAGCTGACTCCCAGCG
>JAYVOX010000085.1:0-9820 GCA_043757695.1 Schlesneria sp. | reverse complement strand
CACTCGCACTCGACACCGTGACCTCCGCCCCACGATCGCCATTGCCGATCGCACTCAAAAACGCCCCGAACAGTTGTCGCCCCAGCTCCAGCACCTTGCGAAACAACTCCCGCTCCACGTCGTGAGCCGCCGCCGTCTCATCTCCCACTGCTCCGCTCAACCACCGCGCCACGTGCTCCAGGTCCAACCGCACACCCTCGACATTGAGTTCCCCCACAACTTTCGCAACCATGCCCAAGCCTCCTTGCCAGGAACCACCAAGCCTCCTTGCCAAGAACCACGAGGATCGTTTCACAACCCCCGTATTTCCCCAACGAGGCGTTTGACGCCACCCCAATCTCAAAAAATCGCTCCGGAATGCCGGTCACACCCATGTCATTTTTTCATTTGCCGCTCGGCTTAATCAATCGGCCCGTAGGATGGGCACTCTTGCCCGTCCGGTTTGAAGGCTGAAAGCAGGACGGGCAAGAGTGCCCATCCTACATCCTAAGAACTAGGGGACTGACGCTGCCCCGCTCAGCTCGGCCAGAACGCTTGGTTCGTCGTGACGAACTCGTCGGCCCAGTGGTAGTGATCGAGCAACCCGGTCGTGTCTCGCCCGAGTAGACGATACGCCGCATAGATCGCTTCAATCGTGGCGAGACCACCGTCGGGATCGACGCTCACCTTGGAAGTTCTCGGGTAGGCCGTGATGACAGGCGGCAAGCTGCGGAGCGGGATGTTTGCAAACATCTGTTCCATCGGCTGCACGTGACGCCAAGTGCCGTCGAGAATGAGCAGTCCCCGTGCGACATCGGCCTCACTCAGCAGCGGCCCGCCGATGCCGAGCCTCACGTAGCCGGTCAGTTCGTAGGGCATTCGAGGAAAGTTACAGAAGGCGAAGCCGACCCGTTCCCGCAACGCGCGGACGGTGCATTTGCGACGACGCTCACGCGGATGAACGACGACCACGGTGGGAGGAGGCGCGAGCGACGACACGGCGCAAAGGGCAGCGAGCGGCGCGATCACCGACGGAGCATGGTTCTCTGGGAGCGATCGCCTGTCCGTGTCGGTCTGTCCATTCATCTCTCCGTCTCCGGCCATCGTTCGAGTGCAGTCGTCAATGAGTGGTCCCAGCAGCGTGGCGAGTCCGAAAGACTGTTCGGCAAGGTAGCCCTGTCGCTCCGCGACAGGAAGCAGGTCGCCGAATGAGTGTTCGCGACGAGTCGGACTCGTCAGTGATTCAACGTGACATCTGCGATCCCGCTACCTGTCGCGGAGCGACAGGGCTACCTTGCCGAGAAGGCATCGTCTCGCTGTAGGAACCGCCAATGGGTGACTGCCCCCACCGTTCTCCGTCTCTCGTGTCGAGTGTCGCTCGGTCGGGCGGGAGGCTACATTGGCCGCGTGTTCTCCGGCAAGGAACGGTTTCTCATGTCACTCATCGTCGTGTGTTCTCACTGTCTGACGTGGGTGGAGCCTCACGCAGATCGTTGCACCGAATGTGGGGTCAGCGTGGATGTCGATGCCCCCGATCCCGACGCCGAAACAATGGCTGTGCGGTTGGGAGAGCCACTCGCCGACCTCGGCCCGGCTCGGTTGGAACGTCGCGGTTGGCCGAGTCTCGGCCGCTTGATCGCGACCCGTGAAGGACTGCTCTTCCTGCCCGATCACGCTCCTCGCCTCAACGGTGCCCTCGAACCTCGCCCTGAGGAACCGGTTCGTTCGATGAATTGGTTTGACTGGATCACCAGCGGCTGGCGCAGGGGCAACTCACCTGCGGTCGCCGTGATGCCAGCGAAGTGTCCCGGCTTCGATCTCGCCGAACAGCTTAAGGTCTCTGAACGCCTGCTTGATGCACCCGGAGGACTGTTCATTCGCCGCTCTTCCGTGCGTCGAACCTTAGTGCGTTGGAACCACTTGAAGATCGAACGGCAGCCGAATCGCAGCGTGATCCTGACACCGGCCCAGCACAACGATACCGTCAGACAACTGCGGAACCGTCTCCGCGAATACGCCGAGTGGCCGCACACAGGCGAGCGGCGGCATGTGATTGACCCCAAGTAGCCCTGTCGTCCGCCGGGTGCCACGGGCGAGGGGCTTCGCTCACCAATGTTCTTCAAAGGGCACTGGTTCTTCAAAGAGCACTGGTTCTTCAAAGAGCACTGGCGGCCCAAAGCTGCCGCCAGTGGCACCCGGCGTTGAGTGGCACCCGGGGCAATCGATCCCTCTCGCGGCCATGAGTGAGATGTTTTAGGCGAGCCGTGTGCCGTAAGGCCACGGGTTTCTGGCAACGATCAAGAACCCGCAGCCTTACGGCAGGCGGCTCGCCAAAGTCTCATGTTTGGCCGCGTGCGGTATATCCGTGCTCCGGCCCTGCCATCCGTGTGATCACCTGATCTGAAGAAGATCAATCGCACGGATGGCAGGGCCGGGGCACGGATGAAGAGCAAGTGGTGGCGTCTGGAGCGCCTCGGTTGAACGTGTGATCCCGCCCGTGATTGAGGCACCAGTCCCAAGTGATCCGGCGGAGGGGCACTCTTCGATGATTCCGATCCTTTCTCGGGGAAATCGTATGTCTCTCATTGCGGCCTGTTGGCGTTTGTTCGCGAATGATCGGGTGCTGTTTTTGACGCGAGTCGCAACTCACGCGGTTCTCGCGCTGGTCGCGTTCGGTAGTTCGATGGCGGCAGCTCAAGAGCCAACTGCGGCCACGGCTCAGAAAGTCAACGGCTGGAAGGCGGGGATCGCGAAAGCGGTCATCACGCCCGAGAAATCGGTCTGGCTGGCGGGCTATGGATCGAAGCGTGCCCCCGACGGCAAGCTGCACGATCTCTGGATGAAGGCGTTGGCGTTGGAGGACGCGGCCGGTCATCGCGCCGTGCTCATCACGAGCGACTTCCAAGGCGTTCCCAAAGTGATGAGTGATCTCGCGTTCGCGCAGATGGAACAGAAGTTCGGGTTGAAGCGTGAGCAAGTCATGTTCACCTTCTCGCACAATCACTGCGGACCACGGCTCGGCGATGATCTCGTCGATTACTATCCGATCGACGCCGAGCAGGTCGAGTTGGTCAACGAGTACACGGCGCTGATGGTCACGAAGTCGGTGCAGCTGGTGGGCGAAGCACTCTCCAATCTAGCACCGGCTCGGCTGCAAATGGGCGAAGGACGAGCGACGTTTGCCGTGAACCGTCGCAACAATCGTGAGGCCGATGTGCCGATGCTCCTCGCGCAGGGAACGCCGCTCGTCGGGCCGGTCGATCATGCGGTCCCGGTCCTCACGGTGACTCGCCTGGGCGGTCGCCTTGATGCGATCCTCTTCGGTTACGCCTGCCACCCGACGACACTCAGTTTCCTCACGTGGTGCGGCGACTACCCCGGCTTCGCGCAGCTTGAGTTGGAAAAGAATCATCCTGGCGCAACCGCGATGTTCGTCAACACGTGCGGCGGCGACCAGAACCCGCTCCCACGACGCACCGTCGAACTCTGTCAAAAGTACGGCCACCAACTGGCAGTCGGTGTCGAAGAGGTATTGCAGCAACCACTCACGTCCGTCTCACCCGGCCTGCGCACGGCGTTCGAGTTGGTGGACTTGCCTTACCTCAATGTCGTCTCGCGCGAGGAACTCCAATCGCTTCTCAAGGACACCAATGCCATCAAAGCCCGCTGGGCGGGACGACTACTGCAACAACTCGATGCGGGCCAAAAGTTCGAGACCGCTTATCCCTATCCGATCCATGCGTGGCGACTGGGGACCGAGATGCTCGTCATCGGTCAGGGGGCCGAGACCGTCGTGGACTATGCCTTGCGATTCAAGCAAGAGTTCGGGCCGGGCACTTGGGTCTGCGGCTATACCGACGACATGATCTCGTACATCCCCTCGCGCCGCGTCTGGAAAGAAGGAGGCTACGAAGGTGGCTCGAACCTCTACGAATACGGCCGCCCCGCTTTCCGCTGGTCCGGCGACATCGAAGATCGCATCGCCAAGTCCGTCAACAAACTGGTCAAACAAGTCCGCGAGTAGGACTCGGGTGCAGTCGTTCATTGGTGGTCGCAATCTTTCCTCCCTCCCCTCGGCGGGGAGGGCCGGGGAGGGGGGACGATGAAGTGTCAGGCATCAACTCGCTCGCAGCCCCCCTCCCTAACCCTCCCCGCCGAGGGGAGGGAACAGAACCGATGACCTCGCATGGCTGCGGTGATGGCAACTCTGACCACCAATGAACGACTGCACCCGTAGGACTCGGGCGAGAGAAGCCTGATTGAGACCGCTCACCAATCGGAGTAGACTCCCGCCCGGTTCCGCCGACCGTTCAAATCTCTCGTTAGGGTCGAGCCGGTCGGGATTTTCTTCGTACTCGTTCTTGAGTGTGCATCATGTTCAATCGTAGACGCAATTGGGGTGTGGTCCTCGCAGTGTTGTCTGTCGTAATGTTCGGGGGTGCCCCGCGTGCCGTGGCCCAGACGGACGAACAGGTCGATACCGCTCGCCTGAAGGCGCTGGCTTACATCCGTAAGCAACAAGAGTCGGACGGGCGCTGGATTTACACAGGGCACGAGACCGGCATCACGGCTCTCTGCACGTTGGCACTGATTGAGAACGGGGCCGCGATCTCCGACCCGGCCGTTGACAAGGGCTATCGCTACGTCAAGAAGCACGCTCCCGCCCGGACGGAAACGTATGACATCTCACTGAGCATCCTGATGCTGGCGCGAGTCGGTGATCGCCAGGATCGACCGCTTATCCGCACCCTCGGCGCGAAGCTATTGGCCGGACAGACGACGACGGGTGGCTGGAGCTACACTTGCCCCGACGTGGACTCGTCGATCCTGCAGGACGTAAAGCGGATCAAGCGGAAGGAAGGGGCCGGGTGTAACAGCAACACGCAATTTGGTGTGCTCGGCTTGTGGGTCGCATCGCGCTATGGAGTGCCGATCGACGAAGCAATGAAGGAAGTGGGCAGTCGCTTCGTCAGTTGGCAGGGCGAAGATGGTGGCTGGCCGTACACGAAGGAAGAGGGGAAGACGGCGGTCTCAGGCCCGGCGATGTCGTGTGCGGGGCTGTTCTGTTTGACGGTCGCTCGCGCCGCGAAGATTCGCCAAGAGCAGCGTGACAACAAGACTGCCGTGCGCGGCGGTGAGAAAGCGTCGCTGCTGTCTGATCCGATCTACGCCAAGGGGCTGAAGAACGTGGCGGCATTGGCCGGAACAATGAATCCCGGTTCCGCGAGGTACTTCGTCTGGACGGTCGAACGCGTCGGAGTATTGCTCGGAATCGAGAAGTATGAGGGGGGAGTGGATTGGTTCAAGCAGGGTGCGGACGCGCTGATCAAGTCTCAAAAGGAAGACGGTTCGTGGCCCAGTGACAAGGCCGAGAACAGTCTCGCCGACGCGTGCTTCTCGTCGTTGTTTCTGCGCAAGGCAAACCTCGGAAGTGACATCTCGCGACTGCTACAAGGTCAGCCGGAAAAGGCGTTTTCCATCGTCAATCGTCCCGATGTCGAACGGGGCGACTCACTGCAAGATGTACTCAAAGTGGCTCAAGCCGGAGACCTCATTCGCGTCGAGGGGAACGGGCCGTTCAAGGTGAGCCATGATGTGCTCGACAAAGACCTGACGATTCAAGCGGGCTTCGGTTACGACCCGGTCTTCGAGTTCATGGTCGGCATGTCGCCAGAAGGCTTGCGCTACCGACCCGAGCGCGACAAGGCCGCGCACACGATGCTGAATATCACGGCGGGAACGGTCACGCTGGAGGGACTGCGATTGCAGATGGACGCTCCCGTCGCCACCGGCAACATCGCGTGGAAATGCCTGCACGTGAAGGGGGGAACGCTGCGGATGCTGAACTGCGCGGTGTCGGAAGGAAACCGCAAAGGGATGACGCCGCTGACGCTCTCGGGTGAGGGACAGGCCGTGATTCGCAATAGCCTGTTTGTCGGAGGCCGCACGGCGATTGAGATCGTCGCGAATGGCAAGCAGGACGTGACGCTCGACAACTGCATTCTGTACTCGAATTTGTGCGTCTCGGTCGTCAATGATCCACAGACGAAGCAGCCCGCCAACATCGACCTGCATACGTATCAGACCGTCTATCAAGGGACCGAAGCGTTCACTTGCCCGAATCTGGTCGGGGAATTGCGGATCGATAGCATTCAATCGGCCTACAAGTGCGACTCGCTCGGACTGTCGTTTTTGGCGTCGGCGGGCAGCAACAAGGACCGCGAGTGGAAGGGGGCGAACAACTGCTACAACGTCTCCAGTTGGATCGGCTCGGCGGGGAAGAAGAATCTGACGGTGACCGATGTCAAATCATTCAGCAAGTTCTGGGGCGACGCTGACAAGGACGGCTCCAAGTTACTGCTGGTGTTTGCGTCGGCTCGTAAGAATGGATCCTTCGCGCACGGGATGAATTCGCAGGACTGGGATCTCTCTGAAAAGTCCGAGCTGGCGCTGGAACTCAAACGGCCGGGGATTCAACCTGCGACCGTCGGTCCGGGAGACGGCTTCAGTCGTTATCGCGAAGACTTCAACTACGGACTGTGGAAACGCGGCATCAACGCGTCTGCTCTGCTGATGCAGACCGTCAGCAAGTGACGCGACGGCGCTCGGTCCCTTAGCGTTTGGCGCATGAGGCCGTTCCCTCGTTGCCTGCCAAACGCACCAACCTTTCCAATGGAATCGACAGCTGTGGACTCGGCGAACATCGAACTGGCAGCAGAGACCGCAGTGGCACGAACGGACGGCCCTCTTCCAAACCTGCAAATCCTGTGTGAAGACGGGCCGATCATTGCTGTCAACAAGCCGGTCGGGTTGCTGACACAGGGTGTGCCAGAAGGCCAGCCGACGCTCGAAGGTCAGGTGAAGCAGTACCTGCGAGAGCGACTGGCGAAACCGGGCAACGTCTATTTGGGAGTCCCTCATCGACTCGACCGGCCCGCGTCGGGAGTCGTGGTCTTCGCGAAGAACTCGAAGGCGGCGGCGCGACTCGCCGAGCAGTTTCGCGAACGGACCATTAGTAAGACATACCTCGTTGTCACGGAACGCGTCCCCGCACCACGGAAGGATCGTCTGACCGACTGGCTGCTCAAGGATGTTGAGGCCGCACACGCGACGGTTGTTGCACCACGAACTGCCGGTGCGAAAGAGGCGGTTCTCGACTACGAAGTTCTCGCGGTCAGAGACGGTCGAGCGTTACTTGAGATTGATCTGCTGACCGGTCGGATGCACCAGATTCGCGTGCAACTCGCCTCGCGCGGCTGGCACGTTGCGGGGGATCAGCAATACGGTGCGACGCTCAGCACCGATGAGGCGGCGGTCTACGATCCGCACTCTTCCGCGATCGCGCTCCACGCCCTGCGGCTCGGTCTGTATCACCCGGTTCGTTATGAGCCGCTCTGGATCGAAGCCCCGCTCCCGCCGCATTGGGTGAACTATGGTTTTGGCATCTGATGCGGCTCCCAAAGTCAGCGGCATCGACTGCCGCACGGTCTCAGCCCGGTGTGCGGACTCGCCACGATCTGTTAAGCTTCCGGCCCAACTCTGGGAACCAGCCTCATCGGGAAGCCCTCCGGTGACGCTGGGTTGTGGCCTCTTTCTCAGCACCTCAGACGACTCGTGAGACTTCTGCCATGTCCACCGAAGGTTCATCCCCCGAAGATGCCCGCAAGCGCAAACTCGCCGCCGATTGTTTCAAAAAAGCGACCGAAGCGATGGCCAAGCAGAACTGGGAATACGCAGTCGAGATGTTCGGAGTCGCGATCAAAATGGCCCCCGACAACCTGATGTACCGGCAGTCGCTGCGCGGCGTGACGCGGAAGAAATATAAGGACAACAAGTCCGGCAAGAGCATGGCGTTCCTGTCGGTCAACAGCGTCCGCTCGAAGGTCAAGAAGGCCCGCGGCGCGAAGAATTGGACCGAGATGGACCTGGCCGCCGAAGAGGGCCTGGCCATCAATCCGTGGGATGCCCATTTCAATGCCGACTTGGGCGAAGCCTGTCGCGCGCGCGGTTGCCTCGAAGTCGCCATGTTCGCCTACGAAACGGCGGTTGAGAACGCTCCCGAAAACAAGGACATGCTCATCGCACTCGCCGGTGTCTACGAGTTGCGGCGCGACTACAACAACGCCGTCAAGACGCTCGAAAAAGTGCTGAAGCTCGACCCGCTCAATGGCGACATTCGCACGAAAATCACGGGACTCGGAGCGGATCAAGTCATCGACCGTGGTGGCTATGACAGCGCTCAAAACACGCGCGACGTTCCAACGGCTCCGAAGCTCGGCTATGGCGACTCCGTGAAGGACGGTGCCAAGAACCCACAGGACGTGCTGGCACCGGGCGAGTCCATGGAGAACGATCTTCAACGAGCCATCAAAAAGGAGCCAGCCAATCTGGCGAACTATCTCAAGCTGGCGGACTACTACAAACGAGAAGCCCAGTTCGAAAAGGCGGTGGGAGCGTTCAAGCAAGCGCTGGACGTGAGCGGCGATCCGAACGTCCGCGAGCAAATGGAAGACATCGAAATTGAAATGGTTCGCCGCAACTTGCTGTTCGCTAAGGAAGCCGCCACCAAAGACCCGAACGATGCTGTTGCTAAGCAAAACCGCATCGACCTCGCGAAGGAACTGCTCGATCAGGAAGTCGAAGTCTTCAGTCGCCGGACCGAACGCTATCCGAACGACCTGAAGCTGAAAAACGAATTGGCTCAGCGATTCATGCAGGCGAACAAGCCCGCTCTGGCGATCCCGCTGCTGCAAGCCGCGTCGAAAGACATCCGGCTCGAAGCTCAAGTCTTGGTCAATTTGGGGATGTGCTTCCTGAAGCAAAAGCAAAACCCGCTGGCCACGCGGCAGTTCAAGAAGGCGATCGAGAAACTCAACGCCAACGAGCAACCTCAACCCTTCAAGGACTGCCATTACTGGTTGGCCCGACTGGCTGAAGAGGGCAGCGATTTGGCGACCGCCGAGACGCACTACTTGGAAATCTTGGGGATCGATTACTCCTATAAGGATGTCAGTGCCCGCTTGGAGAAGATTCAGGGCGAGTTGGGAAAATCGGGGAGCGGCAGCTTGGGGGATTCGGAGGAGTGATTCGTGGCCTGATCGTGGATTGTGCAAACGGCAAATCCCCCTGTTTTCAGTCAGAAACCCGCTATCCCAATCTTGTCCGTAGGATTTTTTCCCAAGCGAACCGCCTGACTGGCGAGCCTTCAGGACTGTGGCTATACTCCCCGCCCTCGCGCGGGTTGGCGGTTCGCACGAGGCCTGATTTCTTCCGCCAGTTTTCACTGAACAGTCTTCTGGTTGACCACTTTATGCCGAACACTGGTAGCGCCACTCGTGCCCTCCGTAAAGACGAACGTCGTCGCGTCCGCAACAAACAACAGCGTTCCGCGCTGCGAACGACGGTCAAGAAGGTTCGAGCTTCTGTCGCCGCTGTCCCGGCAGGTGAGAAGTCGATCGACGACGCCAAGTCGGCGTTGCAGTTGGCGATCAAGAAGCTGGACCAGTCCGCTGCGAAGCACTTGATCCATCGCAACAAAGCGGCGCGAGACAAGTCGCGCCTGACGAAACTCGTCAATAAGCTCTCGGCCCCCGCGCCTGCTGAAGGCGCGGTCGCCAGTTAGTCTGAGGCTGGGTGGCAAGCTCAATGCCGCTGATGCTCCATATGAAACAACATCGCACAGCCCGCTGACTCTCCAGTCAGCGGGCTGTGCGCGTTTGTAGGCTGGCTACTCTTAGAGGCTGTCCGAGAAGCCGTCTTTTGGCAACTCACTTGAGAGTTTCAACTTGGGTGCCACGGTCACGGCTTTGCGTGGCCGTGTCTTCGCTACAACAGAAGCACG
>JAYVOX010000084.1:0-9824 GCA_043757695.1 Schlesneria sp. | reverse complement strand
TTCAATGAGTGCGATCTCGTCTTTCCCGGCGATGGGTTGCAGGTCATCTACGGGCCGAACGAAGCGGGCAAGACGACGCTGCTCGAATTCCTGCGCGGGCTGTTGTTCGACTTCCCCGCACGCACGCCCTACGACTTCGGTGGGCAGGGCGAAATGGCGGGCGTCGCGACGCTCGAACTGCGCGACGGTCGTGCCGTCGAACTGCGACGCCGCAAAGGGAACAAGGACAAGGTGGCGATCAAGCTCGATGGCCAGCCGAGCAATCTCGACGATGCCGGTTGGTTGCGGCTGCTCGATCACGCCGATCGCGGGTTGTTCGAGTCGGTCTTCGCGTTTGGCCTCGATCAACTCAGCCAGGGCGAAGCGACGCTGAAGCATGAGAGTCTACAATCAGCCCTGTTCGGCGGCAGTCTCGGCGGGACGAGCAGCCCCGACAAGGTTGTGGCCGAACTGAGTCGTCAGGCGGACGACCTCTTCAAGAAGGGTGGCTCGAAGCCCGCGATCAATGCGCTGCTCGCGGAACTCAAGCGTCTGACAAAAGAGATCAAGGACCGCTCGCTGCGCCCCGACAAGTATCACGAAGCGGAAGCGACCGTCACCAAAGCCGCCGACCACGCGCAGGCCCTGCATCGGCAGGTCGATGAGTTGCGTCGTCGGCACTCGAAGATCGAGAAGCAAGCCCGCGCGTGGCCGAAGTGGTGGGAGTTACAGCAGCGGCGCGGTGAGCGAGCCGGCTTAGTCGTTCCCGACAACGTGCCTGCCGACGCGCGGCAGCGATATCAGACGATCAGCAAAGATTTGAAGTCGCTCGAAGCGGATCAAACGAAACGAACAGACGAGATCAAACAAGCGGAGCAATCTCTCGCCGCGCTGAAGCTCGACCCCGGTGCGGTCTCTTACCGGGCCGAGATCAAGTCGTGCCTCGAACTGCGGGGATCGTTCCTCGATGCGAAGAGCGATCTTCCCGAACGGCAGCGGCAGCGCGAGGCGATGCAACTGCTGATCGACCGTGAGTTGGCCGAGTTGCGTCCCGGTTGGAGTCACGCCGACTTGCGCGCCTTCTCGGTCGATGTGGCGACTCGCGCGGAGATCGACCGGCTCAGCGACGAACGCCGCGAACGAACGACCTCGTACACGAAGCTGACCGCTAAGCAAGATGGTGACGCCGCGAACCTTGACCGGGCGCGAGACGATCTGGCCGAGATCGGTTTGCCGCGCGACGTGACGGCACTTGCCGCCGTCCTCACCGACGAAGCGGACTTCGTCGCGAACCGCAAGCAGCTGGAAAGCACGCGCGGCGAGTTGACCAAGCTGGAGCGCAAGCTCGCGACACAGTGCCGCAAACTCGCGCCGCCGCTTCCTACAAGCCTGCCGTCGCTGAACGAGTTGCCTGTCCCCCGAGCCGAGACCATTGCCGAGTTTGAATCTCGCTTCGACGACCTGCGCGAGCAGCTTCGGGCTTCGAGTGCCTCCATCGAAGAGGATGAAGACGAGCAGCGCGACATGCAGCAGGCATTGGACGCGGCACTGTCGAGTCACCTCGTTCCAAGTCTCGACGAACGCGATGCCGCTCGCCAACGACGCGATGCGGGTTGGGAGTTGATCCGGCGGCAGTACGTTGAGGGTCAGCCATCGCCGACTGATGCCGAAGCATGGCTCGAAGCAACTCGTAGGATGGGCACTCCTGGCCGTCCCGCTGCGTTGAGTGACGCAACGGACACAATCAAAATCCGGACGGGCAAGAGTGCCCATCCTCCAAGCGAGTTGGAGGCGTGCGACTTCGACGCGAACGCTCGTCTGCCCGATATCTACGAGCAGACCGTCCGCCACGCCGACGACATCGCTGACGAAATCTATGACAACGCGAACGAGGTCGCCGAGCGCGAGGGCTTGCGCCGACAGCTCGCCACACTCGCGACTCGACTCGACCAGAAGCGTCAACGCCTGTCGGAACTGGATCGCCAGCAGACCGAGTTGCAGTCGAAGTGGCTCGCACTCTGGCAGCCCTGCGGTTTCGAGCCGCTCGCGCCCGATGCGATGCTCGGGTGGCTCAACGATCACGCGGCCGTGTGCGCGATGATTGCTCAGCGCGATGAACGGAATGAAGAGTTATTGCGACTCGGCGAGTGCGTCGGTTCGTTCGAGCAACGCCTCCGCGACGTGGGGCAGATTTCCAATCTGCCCGAGGGGGAATCGACACGGGCAGATTACAAATCTGCCCCACGTCAGAGTGCGACATCACTCGCAGCCAACGACATCTCGGGGTTGCTCGTGACTGTGAGGCAGGCGGTCGATGAGTCCAAGGACCAGCAACGGCGAACGAGCGAATTGCAGAAGGAGGTCCGACGGCTCGACAAGCAACTCGCGAAGTACGATGCCGAGTTGCAAGAACTCGCCACGCGCGAAACGACGGCCAGCGCCGAGTGGCAGGCGGTGCTGAGTCGCCTCAATCTGCCCGCCGAGTGGAACACCGAACTGGCTCGCGAGGTGATCGACAAGCTGAGCGCGACGCGCGTCCGCCTTGATGCCCTTCCCAACGAAGAGGCCCGGATTGCGGCGATGCAGTCGCGCATCACGGAGTTCGACGGCCGAGTCCGTTCGCTGTGCGAGACGCTCGAACCCGAACTCACTCGCAACCCGACCGAACTCGCCATCGAGCAACTGGCCGAACAGGTCGAACGCGCGGTCGAGGCTCAGAGGAAGCACGTCGATCTGTCGCAAAAGCTCGCTGCCGCGCGAGACCAATCGAAATCGCTGAACGAACGTCACCACAGTCTCGACGCCCAACGAGCCGCGCTGTTCGCGCTGACGGAAGCAGCCAACGAGGCAATGTTTCTCGAAGTCGTCTCGCGCGCGGAGCAGGTCGTCAAACTGGACGGTGAGATCGTGCAGTTGGCACGCGAGGTCGATCTGATTCGCGCGGGCGATGACCGTGACGAGTTTGAAGAGTCGTTCACCAACAACGAGCGACCGGTCCTCGAAGGCGAACAGCGTGATCTCGGCGAACAGCTTCGCGAGCAGGAACAACTCAAACGCGCGGCCGATGAAGCGGTCGGAGCGGCGCGGAAGGAACTGGCTCAACTCGACGGTTCGGGTGCGGTCGCACTCCTCACCGAAGAGCTGGCCCGCAAGAGATCGCTCCTGGCAACAGAGGTCGATCGGTACATGCCGCTGATCTACGCGCGGCATCTGCTCAACGCCGCCGTCAGCCGCTTCGAGAAAGACAACCAACCGGAAATGATCGCGACGGTTTCGCGGTTGCTCGGCCAGATGACGGGCGGGAAGTACATCGAGTTCGACCGCAGCGGCAGCGGCAGCGGCAAACAGAGCGTCCTCATTCGACGAGCCGACGGCGTCGAGCGAACGCCCGACCAACTGAGTACCGGCACGCGCGAGCAGCTTTACCTCGCGATCCGCCTCGCCTACGTCCTGCACTACTGCGACAAGAACCAGCCGCTGCCGATTGTCATCGACGACGTGCTGGTCAACTTCGACGAGGCACGGACGCGGCAGACGTTGTCCGCGCTGGTCGATGTTTCGCGATCCGCCCAAGTGCTGTTCTTTACGTGTCACCCACACATGGTCAGGCTCGCGCAAGAAGTCGTGCCGGGGTTGAACCCGATTGATTTGGCTCGTGTCACGGGGAGTGCGCCGTGGTCTTAGGATCGGTGCATCAACCACTGGCGGCATTGGCTTTCATCCGTGCTCCGGCCCTGCCATCCGTGCGATTGATTCCCCTCAGATCAGATGATCGCACGGATGGCAGGGCCGGAGCACGGATGAAGAAAAAGAACCCGCGTCCGGAGTACCGCGATCACAAAAATGGCCGCACACGAGCGGGTCGGAACCGATCGCGGCCAATTTTGAAATTGGAACGCCCAATCCCAAAGCTCCCCGCGGTCCCGTCGGCGGAGCGACGGGACTACAGTAGGTCACCCGCCTCCCCGTCCTGCTTCGACGCCGCGCCTCTTCGACAGACGCTTTCACGGAACTTGCCCGCTCATGATTGTTGCCCCTGCCCTTGAATCGACTCCGGCAACGAACCATTTGCGGCGCGACCTGTTTCGCTTGGTCATTCCGGTTCTGGCCGAGCAACTCCTCATCTTCGGGATCGGCTTTTTCGACACGTTGCTCTCCGGTCAATTAGGGCGGCAAGAGACTTCGGCCATTGGGTTGGCGGCGTATGTGTCGTGGCTCGGCTCGGTCGTGTTTGGAGTTGTCGGAGTGGGAGCCAACGCGATCGTGGCGCGTCACTGGGGTGCGGGTGAGTTCGCGGAAGCACGGCGCATCACGGCGCGCGCGCTCACGCTGTCGTTCTTCGTCGGAGCGATCGTCTTTTGTCTGCTGCGAGAACTGGCCAGTCCCTTCGCCGGGCTGATGCGGATGGAAGGCGAACAACACCGGATCGCGGTCGAGTACCTGCGGTTCGATGCGTGGTCGCAATGCTTCGCGGCGTTCACGCAGATCGGCGCGGCCTCGTTGCGAGGGACGGGCGACATGCGCACGCCGCTGCTCGTGCTGACCTTCACCAACATTGTGAACGTCCTCGTCGCGTCGGCCTGCATGTGGGGTTGGGGGCCGTTCCCTGAGATGGGTGTCACTGGCATCGTGACGGGGACCGTGATCGCTCAAATGTGTGGAGCCAGTCTGATGGCGGTCCTGTTGTTCTCGGGCCGGGCGCGGATTCATGTCCGTCTCGCCGAGTTCGGCTTCGATGCTCCGACGACTCGACGCATCACGCGTGTCGGTGGACCGGCGGCACTCGCGGGGATCGCCAAGGTGAGCGGTCACTTTGCGTTTCTCATGGTCATCTCACGACTGTCAGCGGGCGGATTCGATGGAGCAGCCTTCGCGGCGCACTTCGTCGGGGTCCGCATTGAAGCGCTGTCGTATCTCCCCGCCGAAGCCTTCGGGATCGCTGCCGCCACTCTGATCGGACAGGCTCTCGGTGCGGGTGATCTCGATCGTGCTCGCCGCGCCGGTCGCGAGGCAGTGCGTCAATGCGTCGGCTATGCGGGGCTGATGACGCTCGTGTTCTTCACGTTCGCGCCGCTGATTTATGCACAGATGCACCGCGACCCGGCCGTGGCTCTCGTCGGTGTCCCGGCCTTCCGACTGATGGCGCTGTACCAGATTCCGAACGCGGTCCTAATCGTCTACTCCTGCTGTCTGATGGGAGCGGGTGACACCAAGTTCCCGCTCTACTGCTCGCTCATTGGCAACGTGATCGTCCGCGTGGGCCTCGGCTACTTGTGCGGAGTCCACTGGCAAGGAGGCTTGTTCGGTGCGTGGATCGGCATGGGAGCCGACAACATTCTGCGATCAATGCTGATCGCGTGGCGTTATCACGCGGGACACTGGGTTCACACGAAGGTGTGATGACAGTGAGCCGGGCGGCGTCAGCCCCCGTAGGGTGTGTAGAGTCTTCGGAACACACCACTCTTGGACCATTAGGAATCTCAATCGGAATCTGGTGCGTCCCGAAGACTTCACGCACCCTACGGGACTCACCTCAAGCAGGACTCTTCCGCGACTGACTGCTCACGGCCCGATCAACCCGATTAACTCTTGATGAATGGCGGAACCGTTGGTGGCGAGCAGGTTCGGTTCTTCGAGATCGAACGTCGAGCCGTCGAGCTTGGTGACGCAGCCGCCGGACTCTTCGACGAGCAACACGCCCCCCGCCATATCCCACGGCTTGAGGCTCGTGGACCAAAAGCCATCGACTCGACCCGCGGCTACATAGGCGAGGTTGAGCGCAGCGGAACCGGTGCGTTGGATCGTCTGGGCGTGCGGGATCAGCTTCAGGAACCGGCGGACGGCGGGGTCTTCGGCACTCGTCGCGACGGGCAAGCTGGCGACGAGCATCGACTGGCCGAGTTCCGTGTTGTCACTGCCGCGCAAGGGCCGACGATTGAGCGTTGCGCCGGAACCGCGCACCGCCGAGAACATCTCATCGCGCGTTGGATCGAAGACGACGCCGACAATGAGCTTCTGCTCGCATTCGAGGCCGATCGAGACCGCGTAATACGGAAAGCCATGCACGTAGTTGGTGGTCCCGTCGAGTGGATCGACCACCCAGCGGTAGGGAGAACCGGGACGTTCTTCGTTCAGCCCTTCTTCGCCGTGAAAGCCATGTTGCGGGAAGCGGCCGCGCAAGAATTCGTGGATCACTTGCTGAGCCGCCTCATCGGCTTCGGTCACGAGGTTCGAGCGGCTCTTTTCTCGAACAGTGAACTTTGACGACCACGCACGCAAGACCTGTCCTGCCCGTCGTGCCGCCTCTTCCGCCGCCTGCAAAAATTCGATCATCAATCCTCCAGAAACTGTCCGGCAGAAACCGCCGTTGTCCGATTTGTAGAGAACGGCCCATCACGTCGATGAGACGAGCCGCTTCGTCATGGGAATTCATCGTGTCGCGCGGCGCGATTATGCAATCCGGCGGAGGCTCGAACCAGCCTTCGCAAAATCGTCGCAGCCACAATCCCTACAGCCACTACAACCGGCTGGCCTTGTCAGGAATGTCGATCGAACGAATCGCAACGTCTGGGCGAGTCCTGCCGAGTTGATGAAACTCACATCGCCCTGCGACACGGTCCAGACCATCACCTCGTGGTGAAACGGACACGTGCTGCGATGCCTTGCCGCAACATTGCGGATCGTCCGTTGCGTAAGGGTCACGAAAACAACAGAGGTTTGGCAACGTCTGCCGCCTGTACCGAAAACCTGTGTTATGTTTTCAACGCGAGGTGTTTCGGGTCGCGAAGTTCGTGGAAACAACAGCGGTCGCGACAGACTCACCGCGTGTGGGAAAAACAACGATTGAAGAGGCATCTCGGCTGGATGGCTGGCCAACGGGAACCAACGACATGTTTGAATGGACGCTGCAACACATCATTTTCATCTTGGGAGTCGGGTTGCTCACGGGCATCGCCGCTTACACCGACACGAAGATGTGGAAGATCCCCAACAAGCTGACGTTGCCGTTCTTTGCCTTGGGCTGGGTTTATCAGATCGCCTTCTGGGGTTTGCCCGGATTGCAAGACGGCTTGTCGGCGTTCGCGGTCGGTTTCGGAACGTACCTGTTGCTGTTCATGGTCGCGGGCGGCGGCGGCGGCGACGTGAAGTTGGTCGGGGCACTCAGCGTTTGGCTCGGCTTGAAATTGACCGTGATGATGATGGCCGCCAGCACGCTGTTCGTGATCGTCGATGTGGCGGTCATCACGCTCTACAAGGTACTGCGTTACGGCACTCGCAAATGGAAGCACGACTATCTGGCGACAAGCAAGACCGATGCGAAAGGGAAGCCGGTCGTGAAGCCAGAGACACAGGCCGAGAAGCAGAAACGCCGCATCCTGCCGTTTGCCATTCCGGTCGCGATGGCGACATGGTCGCTAATGCTGCTCAACGGCGCGGGGTTCATCAAAGAGGGCCAACTCGGCCCGCCGCGAAAGCCCGCCGAACAACCGGCTCAAGTGGTGGAGCGCTGACCCCCATGAAGACCATCCCCCTGACGAGTCAACTCACACGCAGCCGCTCATCCACGCAGTCGCTCCAATCGCAGCGTGTTCGTCGCGGTGTGTTGACGATGGAGTTGGTGCTGACGCTGCCGATCCTGCTCGTGATGCTGCTTGGGCTATTTGAGTTCACGATGATTTTTTACTCGCGCAGCCTGGTGGTCGAAGCCAGTCGCGCTGCCGCTCGCAAGGCGAGTCTGCCGGGAGCGACGGATGAAGCCATTGAGGCCGAAGTCCGACGAGTTCTCAGCCCTGCCCTGCAAACGGGCATTCAGATTGAAGTCGATTTGGGTGATCGCAGTGGAGACTTGGTGGCCGTGTCGATCGAAGTCCCGATGACTTCGGCTTCGCCCGACCTGCTCTGGCCGATTGGAGTCGGCCTGAACGGACGGAATCTGTACTCGGAAACACGGATGGTCAGGGAATAGCCGCACACACGTTCGAGATCGTTCGTTCCAACGTTTAGAGACCACAGAGACAACGCAGGTCGTTCGCCACGAGAGTCCTCGACGGGTTGTACCGTCACTGCTCTGTGCGCGAGCCAACCGGAAGGGGATGCCAAGTGAGACGATTAACGCCAGCCACATTGACTTTGGTGATGTTCGGAATTGTCGGGTTATTGGTCGTGGGCTATGTCGCCAAGACCATGCTCGCCGGACAGGAAAAGCCACCCGCGCCCCCTGCCATGCGTGACGTGCCGATGGCCGTCACCGATGTCGCGGCAGGGACGGTCATCACCGAGAACCATCTCGGGATGGGTAAGTATCAGCGCGACAAGCTGACCAGCGACGTGTTGCTCGCCAACCGCGTCATCATCGGTCGCGTGACCAAAGGCCCGCTGAAGGCTGCGACTCCGATCAAAGCCAACCAGCTCTATCAGCCCGGCGAACTCCCGCCGCTCGAAGTGGCCGATGGAATGCGCGCCGTGTCGGTACTCGTCGGCGATGGCGTCGCGATGGTCGATGGCATGATTAAGCCCGGTCAGTTCGTGGACATCCTCTTCACCGCGAGTGCCGGGGGAGCTGGCACCATCGACTCTTCCTTCCAAGGGGGACTCACCATGCGACTGTTTGAAGGTGTGAAGATTCTCGCGATCAACCGCAACTTCACACAGAGTCGCGTCGATCGGGGTGCGAACCACGTCACGCTCGAACTGACTCAAGCTCAAACCAACATCGTCGTGCTGGCCCAAGATCGTGGAAAACTCACGCTGACCTTTAACCCCTCCGAAGCGCCCGGTGATGGCGGCTTGGCTCTGTCCAACGAAGAACGAGTCACGCTGTTCGAGATTCTCGGACTGAAGAAGCAAGACCCGGTCAATCCCAAGGATCCGATTCAAACCGAAATCTATCGCGGCAGCCAACGGATCACGGTTCAGTTCGATGAAAAGGGCAAGCTGCTGAATGGCAGTAGTTCTGGCGGTGGTGGCTACGGTTGGAACACCGGCGGTTACGTCGGCGGCAATCCCAACGGCGGTGGATATGGTGGCTCTGGCGGTGGTCTGTACTACCTCCCGCCGAACGATGCCTCCAATGGCAACGGTGCTCCAGCGAACAACGGTCGGATCAACGTACCAACGCCCGGCATCAATCAACCCGGCCAACCAATGCCGCCGAATAACAACCCGCCACAGGGGCGAGTCCCGACGGCCTCACTCCTCGTGCCGCAGCCCAATTGAAGACCTTCTGTTCGACACCGAACCCGCTCGCGTCAGCTTGCGGGTTCCCTGTGTCTGGTGTCTCGACACAGCTCGTTGGCCCGTGTCGTGGCTGACAACCGTGGCGACTGCGTGACCTCTTCTTTTGATCGTGTGCCATGCTGCGACTTCATCGTCTCCCAGTTCGATCGCACCGCCGACGTGGCCTGACCACGCCGATGGTCGCCGTGGCGTTGATTGTCGTGATGAGCGGCATGGCTCTCATTCTCGATCGACTCTGGCTCGATGCGGCCGATCTCGAACTGACTTCCGCTGCGGAGTCGGCTGCTCTGGCGGCCGGTCGCGAACTTGCCAATGACGATCTCCTGCGACTCGCCCCCAATCACGTCGAACGATTGCAAGCTGCTCGCGATGCCGCCGCATGGGTGGCGAGTGAAAACCGTGTGGCAGGTCATCCCGTGGAATTGAACGCGGAACCTCAAGGCGACGTGCGACTCGGCCGACTCATCCTCGACGAACACGAGAAGCAGGTTCGCTTCGACGAGTCTGACGACAACCCGACGACGGTCGTCGTGACGGCCCAACGGTCTCGCAAATCGAACAACCCCATCGGCCTGTTTATCGCCGGGCTGACCGGCATTCCGTTCGGT
>JAYVOX010000083.1:0-2656 GCA_043757695.1 Schlesneria sp. | reverse complement strand
GCTGCATGTACTCTTCGATCCGATCGGCCTTGCGAACGAGATACGGGACGTGCCGCTCGTTTGCTTCGACAAACCGGCTGAGCAACTTCAAATGCTCGGTGAACTCTTCGGCAAACTTCAGATGCTCCTGATCGCGCCAAGTTTGATTGAGCAAATTGAGCTGCCCCGCCACAGAACCGAGTCGCGCTTGCAGGTCGTTGTTGAACTCACGCAAAAGTCCCGCGAACCGACGCAGCTCGGCGGGATCAACGATGGCTTGAGACATTTCCAATTCTCCAATCGAAAGCGGCTGGCGAGACGCGCCAGCGTGGTCCGCAAGTTAGTCTCGCCGCACTCAACTGGGAACTGTCACGCCCCCGAACAACCCCTGGAGGATGGGCACTCCTGCCCGTCTAGCTGCTCGCACTTGAGATGACCACACAACCTCGCACAATCTCCCCTCAAAGAGAAACGCCGCTCACCTCGCAAATTCAACAGGCGGAACCAACGCCCCCATTGGTGGCAGTCGCAGGATCAAATCTCACTCGACCGACAGACATCTGCGGGCAGCAGACGACCCCTGCGTGAGTCTGTACAACTCTTCCGCTCGTCGCACTCACCGATTCAGTCATCGATTCCAACGAGGAACCGCGCACCATGAACACCACTTTGCCTCGCACCTCCAGCCGCGAACTTCAGTTCGAGAACGGCTCGGCCTTGGGGATCAGCAACCGCTGGCATCAGGGCCAGTACTGCTCGATCATCACGACCGCCGGGATCGTCGGCTGCGGCATCTACGACTTGAAGACGCCGGCCGAGTTCGGCCAGGCCATCGCCATCTGCAAGGGCACGCCCGCCCAACCATTGGCCGAACCGGAAGACCTGTTCGACTCGAAGATCGTCGGCCTCACACCGAAAGCCGAATCGTTCGGCATCCGCCTCGGCATGACCGGTCGCGAAGCGGTCGAACTGATGCTGATCGCTGGCCGGCAACTCGCGCCCACGTGAGAACACGATCACGTTTGAGCCGCGTCCAGTTGCCGAAGAGTTTGAACCACGAATCACGCGGCGCGGGAACTCCGCAACCCAAGCGAAGAAGTGGAACCACGGATTACACGGATGGGCACAGATAAGAACAGAGGATATTCCTTGTCCCCTCGCCCCGGCGGGCACCGCCGCTTCGGTGGTCCGGGGAGAGAGTTCGGGTAAGGGGCTGAATGGTAAATCGGCCTCACTCTCGAAAATCTTCGCGGCACGCGAAGATTTTGCTGGTGCAATCACCGTTCAGAAGCCCACTCGCCCTCACACACTCTCCGCCAGCATTCATCTCACAAGACAGGCGGGGCGAGGGGACAAGAGAGACCTACTTCTTTCTGAACTGTTTTTTCTTATCTGTGCCCATCCGTGTAATCCGTGGTTCAAACTCTTCTCTTGGGTTGCGGGGTTCCCGCGCCGCGTGATTCGTGGTCATGACCGATCGCAACCACGACGCATGTCACCGCGTCGGGTTGTTGTTGCCGCGGGCGACCGGCTTCTGCGGGTTGAGCAGTTCCTCGTCCTTCAAGCCTTTGCTTGGGCGGACGGCACCACCGACGCCGAGCAGTTCCGGATTGCGAGCGACCTTGTCGCTGAACTCGCGCATGTCTCGCAGCAGCGGTTCGACGTTTCTCAGTAACACCGCCAGCGTTTGCGAGGACCGATCGAGGTTGTCGTAGAGCGACGGGTCGGACGCGAATTTTTGGAGCGACCCGTCCTTCGCATTGACCAACTTGGCGAAGCGGCTCATTTCTCCCAGCAGTTGATCGAGGTTGTTCAAGCTGCTGTCGAGCTTGGCCACCATCAACTCGCCACGCTTGCCGATTGGCTCGGTCACTTGAGTGAGGTTCACGAGGTTCTTGTTCACGCTGTCGAGAACTTGCCGCGATGAGGCCACCGCGTTGCGCGTCTCGGCGATCGTGCGGTGCGTTTCGTTGACGAGTTTGGGCATGGCGACCAGCGTCTCTTGAAGAGCCTGTTGCGCTGCCGGATCGCCGATGATTTTATTGGCCGACGCCAGCATTTCGTTCGCGTGTTTCATGGTCGAGGTGAATTCATAGAGTGACTCGGCAGCCCGCTCGACAACCTGCCCGAGATTCCCGCGATTGGTCTCCATCAAACCGTTGACGTTCTTCGCCACGAGTTGCCATTCACGCGAAGTCGCTCCCAACACTTCGAGAACCTCGACCGCACGCCCTTCCATCCGTTGCACCATCTCCAGCGGATCGACCGCCAGTTGACCCTCGAAGCGTTCACCCGGCTTGAGAACTTCGCGCGCCCGTCCCGGCGTGATCTCCACGACGGTCTCACCCAAGATCGAGCGGATGATGATCGCCGTGCTATCGACGGGGAGATTTATCTCTTCGCGCACGTCGATGGTCGCCACGACACCACCGCGCTTCTCATCGAGTTGGACCGCGCGGACTGCCCCAATGGTCAGCCCCGTCAGCGTCACGGGCGCGGTCGGATAGAGACCCGACCCCGAATCGAAGTGGATCGACAGCACATACCGCTGCTGCAGGAACTGCTTCAGGTCACCAAACTGCACGACCAACCAGCCGCCGATCCCGAGTGAGACCAACACCAGCAAGCCGACTCGAAATTGAAGCTGACGTTCCGTCGCCATGTCGCCGTCCTTGTC
>JAYVOX010000082.1:0-2658 GCA_043757695.1 Schlesneria sp. | reverse complement strand
GACAGATCACCGAGTACGCCCAACCGACGGCCAGCAACAGTGCCGACATCGCCAGCATGAACCACAACGCCGCGTGCCGAGTGTGCATGAAGCACAGTCCCAGCACATACAACCGACTCGTCCCCCAATCGCCGTACAACATCGGTCCGGCATGATACCAGTGCAACTGGCGCGGACGATTCCCATGAACCAACATGTCTTGCTCTCCGAGACGCAGCACTGGAAAGCCGGGCGAGGCCGGTCCGACCAAGGGACCGGTAACAGAAGGAGACCGAACTTGGCACAAGTGTCTCTCGGCGCGAATGCGTCCGAAGTTTCGTCGAACGCGCGGGCGTCCCAACCAACACTGTGTCCGATTTCGGTCCCTCATCCTCGACGTGCTGACGGGGTTAGCTGACGGGCTGGGAGTCGAGTGATCTCCCTCCAGCTTTGGCTGGATTAGCCCCAAGGATTGGTTCCCCCGCTCTGCCGCAGTCAGGCAGATTTAGCGTTCGTCACGACGTGACCAGTGATGACTGCGTCTCAAACTGAAAAAACGGTAACACGAACGCCACCCGCCGCGAAAGGCCAACGGGATCGGCGCGATCAACAGTCCGTGAGATTGCGCATCGCCGATACGGATGACTCGTGGTCCCCCGTCACATTGATCTGCAGCGTTTAGCCCCAACGCCATCGGCGTGGACGCGGAGAAATGTTCCGTGTTGAGCGTCACACCCCGATGGCGTTGGGGCCAAACGCCTGGCTGTCGGGCGAGCGGCATGAGTTCTCTTCCCCAGACCAACCCGCAGCATGAGCGAGGGAGTCCATTGAGCGACGCCCTCGCTCACACTTCGGGTTGGTAAGTCATTTCTTGCCGGTCGCTTCGCCAAGCAAATTAAGGTGAGTGAACCACTTACCGATGATCGATCACACAGATGGTGTGCGAAGTATTTCACGGGCACCAACGGTTGCGACGCAAAATGCTTAATCAACTGCATTTGCTGCGTGCAATTTCGCTGATACACTCTCCCCGCCCCGGTGTTCAGTTCACTCGATGCACGGATGCGTCACAGAGAAGGTGGGATCATGTTCCACGCCAGCTCCTCGCGTTTCCCGAACCACATGTTGGATGGGCTGACCCAGCAGATCGTCGAGCACACCTCGGCGGTGATTTACGTCAAAGATGTCGCATTCCGTTACTTGCTCGTCAACAGGCAGTTTGAAGAGCTGTTCAATCTCTCCTGTGAAACGATCATTGGTCTCACCGACTACGACATCTTCCCGCACGAATTGGCCGAAGGGTTTCGCCGCAACGATCACTTCGTGATGGATACCGGTGAGTCCATCAAGTGCGAAGAGGTCGCGCCCCATGCAGACGGGCCACACACCTACTTCTCTGTGAAGTTCCCACTCCGTGACGATACCGGTCAGGTGTTTGCTGTCGCGGGTATCTCCACCGACATCACTGAGAGGCGACAGACGCAGCGCGAGATGGAGTCGTTGCATCGGCGCTATGAGACGATCCTCGAATCCGTCGGTGACGGCGTGTGTGGCTTGGACATTGAAGGCCGGATCACGTTTCTCAATCCGGCGGGCGGGCGGTTGCTCGGTTACTCCGCTGACGAGTTACAGGGAAAGTGCCGCAAGCAATTTGTCGTGGAACGGCGCAAGACAACGCAGCCGTGTCCGGTCGAGACCGTGCTGCGTGGTGGAGAGGCGCGACAAGTGACTGATGCCGTCTTCCGACGCAAAGATGGGACTCACGTGCCGGTCGAATACGTCGCGAGTCCTCGGCGCGACGGAGACCGCACGATCGGCGTGGTGATCGCCTTTCGAGATGTCTCGGATCGGATCGAACGTCTCCGCACCGAGCAAGAGTTACTGGCTGCGCGCGCGGTTCAGCAAGCCCTCTATCCCAAGTCCGACCCGCAGTTGAAGGGCTTCGAGATTTGTGGAATCACTCACCCGGCCAGCCTGACTAGCGGCGACTACTACGACTACATCCCGACTCCCGACGGTGGCCTCGTCATCGTGGTGGGCGATGTCAGCGGACACGGCCTTGGCCCCGCTTTGGAAATGGTCGAGACCCGCGCGTCTTTCCGCACGATCCTTCACTATGAGACCGACATCGGCGAAGCGCTGCGGCGATTGAATCAAGTCTTGGCTCATGACCTTCCCGAAGGGATGTTTGTGACGCTGTTCGCCGTGCGCCTCGACCCAGTACGCCGGTCGATGATCTACACGTCGGCAGGGCATCAAGCCAACATCCTCTTCCAATCCGATGAGGTCTCGCGGCTGGACAGCACCGGCACCGTGCTCGGGATTTTCGAGGAGACTCCGTTCCCAACCTCCGTCGAAATCCCGCTTCATTCCGGCGACCTGATCGTCCTCGCCACCGACGGCATCATGGAGCAACACTTCAGTCCGAACGAAGCGGGCGAAGCCGAGCTGTACGGCTGGGACCGGACCATGCGCTGCGTGCGACAGCACCGCCATCTCCCGGCCGATGAAATTCTGGAACGGCTTTGTCAGGACGTGCGCCGGTTCGCAAACGGTGCCCCTCAAAAGGACGATGTCACTGCCGTCGTCATCAAAGTCCGCTAACCGCCCGTTGAAAAACGTAGGATGGCCTCCTAGGCCGTCCGTTTTGAGCGTTGAAAGCGGGACGGGCAAGGTGCC
>JAYVOX010000081.1:0-9843 GCA_043757695.1 Schlesneria sp. | reverse complement strand
ACCGCATCAATCGGCAACCCGAGCGCCGAGTACACGCCCAGCCCGCCCATCAGCAGGACCAGGCACAGCACGAGCATTCGGTTGTGCAGCGAAAATTCAATCAGCTTGGAGAGCATGGGTTTTGTATTTCCTGTCCCCTCGCCCCAGCTTTGCGGGGAGAGGGTGAGGGTGAGGGGTCTTCGTGTTGCGACGAGGCACGATTCAAAATCAATCCGCAGCGTGAGGGTGGCCCCAAGTAACCCGAAACGTGAGCGAGGAAGTCCCCCAGTTTTCAGGGTCTCACACGCCCTCGCTGACGCTGCGGGTTTCTAAAGCAAGTGCCGTTGGCCGTGAGGCCCCGGACTTTTCGGCGAAGAACCCGGGGCCTCACGGCACCCGGCTCACCTAGATATTCAGATAGATACCGCCAGTTGTTGATGCGCCGGTCCTAAGTCCACCGGTTCTTCGTTGCGGAAAGAGTGACATCGAAGAGCCGGAGGACTCACGTCCACCGCTCGGAAAGAACCTGTCCGTATTCGCCACTACAGGTCGATCCCCAGTTCTTCGATCTTGCGGTAAAGGCTCGACAGGCCGAGCTTCAATCGTTTGGCGGCCTCACGTTTTTCGGGCCACTGCCGCAGGACTCGCAAAATGTGGAGCCGTTCGTAGTGACGCAATGCGGAGCGGAGGTCGTCGGTATCGGGGAGTGGCTGTTCGTCGCCGCGCAAATCGGGAGGGAGGTCGTCGGGGCGAATCTGCGTTCCGTCGCACATCATTACGGCGCGTTCCAAGGCGTTGTCGAGCTGCCGGACGTTCCCCTTCCACGGGTTCGACATCAACAGGCGAATCGTTTCGCTCGTCGCACCGGTCGCCTTCTGTCCCATCGCGCGACTGTGTTTATTGACGAAGAACTCGACCAACTCAGGGACATCATCCAAGCGATCGCGCAGCGCAGGGATGCGCACTTTGACGCCATCGAGTCGATAGAACAGGTCTTCTTGAAAACGGCCTTCGGCGACTTCTTTCACCAAATCGCGCGTCGTCGCGGCGACGATGCGGGAGTGAGTGCGACACGGCTCGGACTCGCCCAGCGGCGTGAACTCCTGGTACTCGATCGCACGCAGCAGTTTGTCTTGCGTCGAGAGTGGCAACTGCGCGACTTCATCGAGATAGACCGTGCCGGTAGTGGCCTGACGAAGGCTACCGGTCAACTCTCCTTTGGTTCCCGGCACTGCTCCCGCCTTGGCTCCGAAGAGTTGGCCTTCCAGGAGTTCGGTCGGTTGCGTGGCGCAGTTCACGGCGACGAACTGTTCGTGCTGTTTCGGTCCCCATTTGTGCAGCGTGCGTGCGAACAACTCTTTCCCGGTTCCGGACTCACCCGCCAAGAGGACGTTCGCGTTCGTGACGGCCGCGCGACGCAGGGCCTCTTGCACCTCGACGATCGCTTTGCTCGACCCGACGATTTCGTCCCCTTCCACGTGACGAGCCAGCTCGCGCCGCAATGCTTGGTTTTCGAGCGACAGCTCGCGGTACTGAAACAGCCGGTTCAGTTTGTTGGCGAGGTCATCGAAGATCACCGGCTTGACGAGGTAATCGAACGCTCCCGATTTGAAGGCTTCGACCGCGTTCTCGACCGTCGCATAGGCCGTGATGATCAGTCCCGAGATGTTCGGGTTCAGTTGTAGCAGCCGCCGTAAGAGCATCAAGCCGTCCCCGTCGGGAAGCTGCACGTCGCACACGGCCACTTGAAAATCACGCTGCCGCGCATGCGTCAGTGCCGCCGCGACCGTCCCCGCTTCAGCAACTTGATAGCCCTCGTCGGTGAGGAACTCACGCAAAGAAGTGCGAATGATGGCTTCGTCCTCAACGATCAACACGGAACGCGTCATGGAAGTCGTCAACCCAAGGGAAGGAGCAGTGAAGTGTGGACGGCACGTTCTAACGTCCGCGAGTGGATGCCGTCATCTCTGGGGACTCCGTGCAGTGAGGATTCACTGTCGTAGCATGGACGCCTCGTCCGTGCGCCCCGTTGCAGCCAGCACTGGAAATAGGCCGCACGGACGAGGCGTCCATGCTACGGCTGGTTTTCGTCAAATCACGACCGTGATTGATGCGCCGATCCTGAGGCGAGCGGCAGGAGAAGATTTCCCGTAGACCGGACGCCTACCGCTCGCCTTACAAGCGACTACTTTCCGAGCGGTGGACGTAGACCCTCCGGTTCTCCGACGAGATGCCATGATCGCGAAACGCCGGAGGACTCACGTCCACCGCTCGGAAAAAGTTTTGCCGAAGAACCAGTGGACTCACGTCCCAGCCTTGATCGCCGGAAGCCACACGGCGAATGTCGTCCCGCAGGAAGAGGTCTCCGTCAGTTCGATCCGCCCGCCGTTCTGCTCCATGATGCTGCGACAGACGAACAGCCCCAGACCGGTGCCGGTTTCTTTGGTGGTGAAGTACGGCTGGAAAATCCGTTCGCGCGACTCCGCCGCGATGCCGTGGCCGTCGTCGTGAACGTCGATGCGCAGGAGAGCCGCTTCAAGCGTGGTCTTGATCTCAATCGTCCCTCCCTCTTCGGTCGCGTCCATTGCGTTCAGAATGAGGTTCAAGAAGACCTGCACCAGTTGATCGCGCACGATTGTCAGGAACGGGACATCCGCCGCGTAAGCCGTGACGATCTGCTTCCCCTTTTTGCGCTTGTAGTACTTGGCAATGTTCAGCGCGACATCGAGGACCGAGTGGATGTCGCAGCGAGACTGTTCGTAGACGACGGGCCGACTGAAATCGACCAGCTCGCGCAGTGTCCGCTGAATTCGGCGGAGCTGATCGTCCACCAAGAGCAGCTTGCTGCGTGTCTCATCGTCGATGTTGCGTCGATTGAGCAACTGCACGAGCGAGCTGATCGACGCCAGCGGGTTCCCCACTTCATGCGCGATCCCCGCCGCCAACAAACCGAACGCCGCCTGCTTCTCCTGCTGTACCAGCATCGCCTGCGACTCTTGCAGTTGTTTCGTCCGGTCTGCGATTCGGTGTTCGAGCAGACTTTGGTTTTCCTGCAACGCCCCGTTGAGTTGCCTCAACCTCCAACCGGCCCACTTGAGCAATCCCGCCAGCGCCGTACTGGCCCACGTCACCCAACCCATGAAGACGGGAGTCAGAATCAACGCGGCGACTTCATCCGTCCCGGCAATCCGCCGACTGAGAGCCAACATGCCGTAGCTCGCCGTGTGCAGGACAAACGTCGCCCATGTCACGGCCGGTGCGTAACGGATCGCACAGACCAACAGCGACAGGAAGTAATAGAAGCGGAACGCACTGAGGACTCCACGATCGAAGTGACAGAGCAACCCGATAAACGTCGCTTCCATCAACGACACAAACAGCGGCCACTCGCTCAAGAAGACTTTCCCGCGTGCGCTGAACAGCGTGTCGAGCAGCGCGTACACGGCACCGAGCATCAAGATCGCGTTCAACACGGCCCGGTTCGCTTCGACACCGCCGCCGATCAGATTGACGAGTACGTAGCCGATGCAGATGCCGAACCAGCGGATGCGCAGTGTGATCCCTTGAGCGGCCAAGTCCCAATTGAAGTCCTGCGTCGGCTCGAGAGGTGGCGAAGTCATGGCGAATGGGTAGTGGGTAGGCAGGTGCTAAGGATTGTTCGAGAAATAACTGGCGTGTTTGGGTTGGCCAAGGTAGCCCTGTCGCTCCGCGACAGGAAGCGCGATGACACGTATCGCGTCTGATCGCCAAGCAGCGTGTTGGCAATTCAGACTTGCGCTGGTTCCCTCTCGCCTCCTGTCGCGGAGCGACAGGGCTACCTTGTGCTTACGCACCAAGTCTGCCGGAGGAATCACTGACCAATCCGGACAGTGATTTCTCGAGCGATCCTTATACCGTGAGAGCTTAAGACTGACCTGCCCCAGCTCATCCCTGATTTCCAATATCGAGCCGGTTGATTTGTCGCAGGGGCACTCTGGGATCGCTCTTCAACGTCGGGCCTCTAATAGCCCGTTGAAAAAACAACTCACCGGGCTTGGGGACTGTCGGTTTAATGTTGATCGACTCGTTTAACCGCCAGCCGAAGGCGTGCGCGTGACGTGGCATCACGACTTGCGCCTCCGCGCACGCCTCCGGCTGGCGGTTAAACGATGAAATCAACAGTCCCCTTGGCCCAGTGGAGTCAGGTCTTTGCACTACTGAATGCGATAGTGATTTTGAAGTAGTGCAAAGACCTGCGAGCCACCGGGGCCAGCCCGGTGGGGTTGTTCAACGGGCCTCTAATCCCGTCAGTTGATAGTTCGGGAAATCGGCGGCGGCTATACTTTTGCCCGCTCGCGACCCGGTTTCGGTCGCTCCCTTTCTCAAACGGGTGGAATGGCAGTCATGCAGCAGGTTGATGTAGCGATCATTGGTGGTGGCATCGTCGGTTTGGCCACAGCGTACCGACTGCTGGAACGGTTTCCCGGCAAGCAGGTCGTGATCTTGGAGAAGGAACGCGAGGTCGCTCAACATCAGACCGGCCACAACTCGGGCGTGCTGCACTCGGGAATCTACTACAAGCCGGGATCGCTGCGCGCCACGAACTGCCGCGAGGGCAAGCTCGCAATGGAAGCCTTCTGCACACAGGAGAACATTCCGTTCGAGCGTTGCGGCAAGGTCATCGTGGCGATCACGCGCGAAGAAATTCCGCAACTGGAACGGATCTTCGAGCGAGGCCAAGCCAACGGCACGGTCTGCCAGATGATCGACGCCGCGCGGTTGAAAGAGCTTGAGCCGCACACCGCTGGCATTCAGGCGATCCATGTTCCGGAAGCGGGGATCGTCGATTACCGCCAAGTCTGCGAGCGGCTGTCGCAGCGCATCACCGAGCGCGGAGCGACCGTCAAAACGAGTGCGAAGGTGACGGGGATGTTTCGTCGCGACAACCGCATGGTCGTCGAGAACTCGGCCGGTGAGATCGAAGCGCGACTGATCGTGAACTGCGCGGGACTTCACTCCGACCGGATGACGTGGATGTCGGGGCAGCGACCCGATGCGCAAATCGTGCCGTTTCGCGGTGAGTACTTTGAACTGAAGCCCTCGGCGCAGCATCTCTGTCGCGGGCTGATCTATCCCGTCCCCGATCCGAACTTTCCGTTCCTCGGCGTTCACTTCACGAAGATGATCCACGGCGGAGTCGAATGTGGCCCGAATGCCGTGTTGGCTTTCGCGCGCGAAGGCTACTTCAAAACGAGCTTCAATCTGTTCGACACCTTGGAGTCGCTGACGTATCCGGGCTTCCTGCGTCTGGCGTGGAAGCACTGGCGTGCGGGCCTCGGCGAAATGTGGCGTTCGCTCAGCAAGACGGCGTTCGTGTCGGCGTTGCAACGGTTGGTTCCCGAAGTTCAGTCCGAGCATCTCGTCCCCGCACCGGCTGGCGTGCGCGCTCAAGCCCTCACGCGCGACGGCAATCTCGTCGATGACTTCTTGATCGTCGAGAACGAACTGGTCATCAACGTCTGCAATGCACCGAGTCCCGCCGCCACAGCGTCGCTCAATGTGGGGCGCATGATTGTCGATAAGATCGCCACACGTCTGACGTGACTCGCACAGCAACGTTCGATTCGTGGGGCGTCTCTGCTACCATCCCGCCGACTTCAAGGAGCGGTTCGGAGCGGAAGGAGCATTTGTGGTAGAGCGAGCAGCAACCAATCACTCAAGTCCAGCAGGGGTCGCGACGAGTGGAGCGCAGACCGCACGGGGACGCGGGCAAAGTCAGTGGGAGTTGATCGCGCGCGAGTTCGGCAAACGTCGGCTGGCTGTCGTCGCGGCGTTCTTGATCTTGAGTCTGGTCACAATCAGCATCTTCGCGCCGCTGCTCGCCAACGACCGGCCACTGTATTACGTCGGCTTCAACCGGTTTGAGTATCAAGAGGCCGCGCGCACGTTACGCGGCGCGATCGGTCAGTTGAGTGAAGTTCGTTTGCAAGCGAAGTCGTCTCCGTCCCAGCTCGGTGATCTGGCGCAAGCGGCTCGATTGCAGATCACGCTGATGTCCTCGGCCTTGCCACCCGAACAGTCTGCGAAGTTGCGCGACCTCGGCACACGGCTCGAACAAACGTTGAGTCAGTCGGATGCCAAGGTCGCCACGACCGAACTCAAATCACTGCAGCGCGAATTGCGCTCCGAGTTCGACGGGCGTGACGTGACATTGGTGACGCGTTCGCATTGGCCAGTCTTCGCGTCACTGATCTGGTCCGACATCGTGTTTCTCGTCGCGAACGGACTCGTCCTGACTTGGCCGGTCTGGAACCGCGTCCTACGCCGTTGGGGCGGTCCCGCCCATGACGGTGCGAGTACCGGCTGGTACATCGCGGTGATGGTCGGTCTGCCGCTGGTCTGTGGCTTGGTCTGGGGTGGCCTCGTGCCGCAGCGTGTTGATCGCACGAACTACAAGTCGGGTGTTCTCGCCAGTGACGATGCTGACAAGAAAGCGGCCGTCGTGTTTCAATCCGTCGTCTGGCCTCCCGTGACCTTTGGCGTCGATGAAAATGACCTCGCAGGGAAGACGCAGCCCCCCGTGTGGTATCGGCGTGTGAAGACCGCTCTCGTCATTGTGCCGCTGTCGCGTTGGAGCAGTGCGCACTGGCTCGGCACCGATGAACTCGGTCGTGACATGCTCTGCCGCATGATCTGGGGCGGACGTGTCAGCCTGTCGGTCGGCATCGTGGCGGTGGCAATTTACGTGACGATCGGCATCGTGATCGGATCGCTGGCCGGGTACTTCCGAGGTCTGTGCGACTTGATCGTCTCGCGCATCATTGAGGTCGTGATCTGCTTCCCCGCGTTCTTTCTGATCCTGACCATCGTGGCGATGATCGGTCCCGGTCTGTTCAACATCATGATCGTGATCGGACTGACCGGTTGGACGGGGATCGCGCGGCTGGTGCGCGGCGAGTTCTTGCGACTGGTCGATCAAGAGTTCGTCCTCGCGGGACGAGCACTCGGATACTCACCGCTGCGGCTGATCTTTCGTCACGTCCTGCCGAATGCTCTCGCGCCGGTGTTGGTCTCGGCCACGTTTGGCGTGGCCGGTGCGATTCTCACCGAAAGCGCGCTGTCGTTCCTCGGCCTTGGGATCACCGTGCCGACTCCCTCTTGGGGCGGCATCTTGGCCGACGGCCGACAAGCGTTGGATCGCGCTCCCTGGCTGATCCACTTCCCCGGCCTCGCGATCTTCCTCACGATCACCTCATACAACCTCGTCGGCGAAGCCCTCCGCGACGCCGCCGACCCCAGACTGCGCGGGTCAAGGTAACGCAGCGGACGTTGCTCGTTTATCACCTCACGCGACGGAGATTGATGCCAGCTTTACTGTAGTCTTGTCGCTCCGCCGACGGGACCTCTTGTCGGCGGAGCGATAAGACAACAGTAGGCGATGCGACAACTCGCGCGACCCGCAGCGTCAATTCCCTCCGCGCGAGGAATATCACCTCACGCGGCCCAATCTGAGACTTCCCACGCGGCGGGGATTGACCGGCGTGTTGAACGGAGAATCTCAGTCATGGAATGACTGAGCTACGTAGGTGAGGCATTCCATGACTCGCATTCGCGTGGTGCGTCCACCGTCAATTCTGACCGCGTGAGGCATCATTGCCGGACGCCTCTACCAACCGGCCGCTTTGCCGACGGTGCGTCGCCAGTCGGCGGCACCTTGCAGGACTCCGTCGCGGAACAGGATCGAGTGTGCATCGCCCTGACGCTGATAGCCGTCGCCGAGTCGCTTCACATCGTCGCTGAAGGCGTGTCCCTGCTGTTGAAGTTGATGCAGTACGTCGGCGTAGTCGGGGTCGGGGCGACGCTCAAACTGGACGCGATCCGGTAGCCATTGATGATGCCAGCGGGGAGCATCCACGGCAGCGCGCACGGACAGACTGAAATCGACGACGTTGACCACCACACCGAGGACCGTGCTGGGGATCGTTCGTCCACCGGGACTGCCCGTCACCAGCAACAGTTGGCCATCGCGGGCCACGAGCGTCGGGCATTGCGAACTGAGCATCCGTTTGCCAGGAGCCATTACGTTCGGTTCCGTGCCAACTTGCCCGCGCGCTGTCGTCACGCCCGGTCGCCAATTGAAGTCGGTCAGTTCGTTGTTCAGCAGGAAGCCCGCCCCCTTCACCACGACGCGCGCGCCATAACTGTTCTGCAACGTGTACGTGTTGGCGACCGCCATCCCGTCGCCATCCGCGATCGAGAAGTGCGTCGTCGAGGGCGGTTCGTCGGTCAGCGTGATCTCGAGGGCGAGACTCTCGCTACGAGTGGCTCGGTTCAGATCGATCTGTCTGGCGAGTTGCTTCGCATAGTCCTTCGAGACCAGCTTGAACGGGATCGGTGTGAAGTCGGGATCGCCCATGTGACGGACTCGATCGCAACTGGCGCGACGCATCGACTCCACCAGCAAGTGGACGAAACGCGGCGACTTCGGGCCGAGGCTCTTCACATCGAACTGTTCGAGAATGTTGAGGCACTCGATCAGGAGTGTTCCTCCCGCGCTGGGAGGAGGCGGGGCATAGACCTCGTAGCCACGATAGTTCGTGCTGACCGGCTGGCGCAGTTTGGCTCGATAGTTTGCGAGATCCTCGCGCGTGAGGACGCCGCCGTTCGTCTGCATCTCGGCGACGATCTGCTCCGCAATCCGACCGCGATAGAAACTGTCGGGACCGTTGTCAGCGAGCGTCTGCATCGTCTGAGCCAGCTCACGTTGAACGAGTCTGTCGCCCGCCTGCCACTCACCACCACTGGGCTTGGCAAACACGTGACGGAACTCCCGGAAGCCATCAGTCGGCGTACCGAGCATCCGATTCAGGGCTGACGCCAGCGCCGCGTCGATCAGAAAGCCCTCAGTCGCCAAGCGGATTGCCGGAGTCACGAGCTGCGCCCACTTCAGCTTCCCGTACGTTTCATGAGCCAGCTTGAGACCGGCCACCGTGCCGGGGACGCCCACCGTGTGATGCCCTTCCTGCCGCCGTTCGTTGACGAATGAGTCGCGTTTCAACGCCGCCGGACATGTTTCGCGGTACTCGACGCAGACCGGTTGAACCGGTCGATCGATACCGTTCGCCGCCGCTGGCCAAACCATCATGAAGCCGCCGCCGCCGATGTTGCCCGCCTCGGGAAACGTCACCGCCAGCGCGAGTGCAACCGCGACCGCCGCATCAACCGCGTTGCCGCCCTGCTTCAAAATCTCCAACCCCGCGTCGCTCGCCTCGGGCGAAACACTCACGACCATCCCGCGCGCACTCTCCACCAACGGCGGTCGATCCGCTGCCAGCCATGACGAGACAAAACCAACCCACAACGCGAGGGCGAGAGACATGCTGCGATTCCAAACCGGAAAACTCGAACAACCAGTGGGGCAGGTTTGTAACCTGCCTGCGGGGAGATCAGCCACCGAGTCACGAACACTTGCCCCGATCCGAGAACGCCACCGTGCGCCGTCACGCGGTGTGCGACGACGCAGCCTCGTTCGCCGTGTTGAGAACACAGCGTGCGAGTTGTTCGACCGTGCGCGCCGTGGCACCGCGATGTTGTCCGACAAACTCGCGGGCCAGGTCGCCCATGCGATGAGCCTTGATCGGATCGAGCAAAAGCTCTCGCACGACGCGCATCAGTTCAGTCGGTCCCGCCACGACTCGGGCGGCATGTTGTGACAGCAGCGCGTCGGTGATGTCTCGGAAGTTCCACGTGTTCGGCCCGAAGAGAACTGCCGCGCCAAAGCCTGCTGGTTCGAGCATGTTCTGTCCGCCGCGATTTGTCAGGCTACCACCAACGAACGCGATGTCGGCCAGTCCCCAACACGCCCCCAGTTCACCGAGGGTATCG
>JAYVOX010000080.1:0-9854 GCA_043757695.1 Schlesneria sp. | reverse complement strand
GCGCCGACAACAGAACCGGGGGACTTACGTCACCCGCTCGGAAGGACAGCAGGGAGTGGCGAACACTACTACTATCAGATCGTCATCAGTGCCAGTCGCGAACTGGCCGGTCAGTCGCGCGAGGCGATCCTGTCACAGGTGCTTGCCGAATTGACGGCCGTCTGGCCCGAGACGACTCGCGCGACGCTGCTGCACTCGCGACAAGTGACGGAACATCGCGCGGTCTTCTCACCGCTGCCCGGAGTGGACCAATGGCGACCCTTGCAACAGTCGCCAATCGGCAACCTGCAACTGGCGGGAGATTGGACTCAGACCGGTTGGCCCGCCACGATGGAAGGGGCCGTGCGCAGCGGCTATCTTGCCGCCGCCAACATCTTGACGCGGTTGGGCCGACCTGAGGTTGTCGTGACTCCCGATCTGCCCGTGGGAATGTGGTCGCGGCTGCTGATGGGAATCCCTGCGAAATAGTGGGAGCGGTTCCCAACCAGTCCGTGTCGCGTCACGTCTCAAGGGCGTGAGAGCGGGTTCAACTCAACACACAGGCTCGGCTTGATGCGACAGATACTGGTGATCGTCGGCCTGTTGTTCAGCTTCCTGCTGGTGGGAGCCATCGCGTTCCGACTGACCGAGGGTTGGGACTGGCTGCAATGCGTTTATCAGGCGGTCATCATCATGACCACGGTCGGTTTGTCGGCGACGGCTCAGGCCGAATTGCAACCTGCAACCAAGCTGTTCATCATCGTTTACCTGATCTTTGGAATTGGCGTCTTCACGTATTGTGTGTCGCAGTTGGGACAGCATCTGGTCAACCTGCAACTGCGGGGCATTTGGGAGCGGCGGAGAATGGACCGGGCCATCCGACAACTACACGGGCACTTCATCGTCTGCGGTTTCGGTCGGATGGGCCGCACGATTTGTCGCTATCTCCATTCGCGTCATAAGCCGTTCGTCGTGGTTGATACCGATGGCGAGGCCCTGGCCACCGGCTGTCGCGAACACGGCTGGCACTTCATTGTGGGCGACGCCACTCACGACGAAGTCCTCCTGACGGCAGGAATTCTCGACGCGAAGGCGTTGACCACCGTCTTGCCGACCGACGCCGACAATGTGTATGTCGTCCTGTCGGCGCGACTGCTGAACGGCAAACTTCAGATTGTGGCCCGCGCCTCGGATGAGAAGGCGGTCGATAAGCTCGAACGGGCCGGAGCCACTCGCGTCGTCAGCCCATTCAGCAGCGGAGCGGTCAAGATCGCGCGGTTCATGCTGAACCCGAGCGTCGAAGATTTCTTCGAGATCAATGACGATCACGGCAGCCAACTCGAACTGGCCGATGTCCAAATTGGCGTGGCCAGCCCCTACGTCGGCAAGCGGCTGATGGACACCGATCTGCGTGAGAAGGGGGTCATGGTCGTGGGCATTCGTCGCGCGAATGGCGAACGACTGATGCCGCCTCCCGGCACCGCCATTATCGCCGCCGGAGATTGTTTGTTCGCATTTGGCAGCTCACAGGCGGTCGGTGAAATGATTGGCCGCAATGGATCGAGTGAATGAGTGCCCCGTCAGCTTATAACTCGCGCGGGCTGAAGCGCGACATTTGAATGTAGCCACGCTTCGCCAGAACGTGGGCTGTTTGAGCGTCACACCCGCACTCTGGCGAGGTGCAGCTACGTCTCACTTCAGCCCGGGCAAGGTATATCCACTGCCGCCACTGCATCGCTTAAGACGGCATCTCCCACGACTTGCCGTCCCACGCGAGAACCTGATCGAGGAACTGACACACGCCGTTCGAGAACGACTGGAACAGGTATTCCCCTTTGTCCGCCGTGGCGGCTTGAGGAGAACCGATATATCCAGGGACCGTGCGATCCTTGGTGATCCAGCCACGATACGCCGGTTCAAACGCGAAGCCGAACGGGACCGTCTCCAGCTTTGTGATGTCTTTCACGAGCTGCGGAGCGAGCTTTAGGATCATCGAAGTCTCCCATTCGCAGGCATGTCCCATCTGAGACTGCACCAGGTCTGCGCGACCTTCATTGGGCTTGGCACTGTCCCAGTAAGTGGCAAACAACAGCAGTAAATCGTGACGGGAGCGATGTCGTTGACGAACCTCGAACACCGCCTGCTTGCCCGGTGTCGTGTTGCCGCCGTGTCCGTTCAAGAAGACGATCCGACGGAACCCGTGAGCGATCAGGTTGTCGGTCAGATCATTCAGCATGTCGAGATAGACGCGCGGGCTGGCCGACAGCGTGCCGGGAAAGTCCATGTGATGGTGCGAGTTCCCCAACCACATCAGCGGCGCGAACAGCACACGGTCCTTCATCGCACTGCTCACGCGACGCACGACCTCACCGAGCAACAGGCTGTCGGTGAAGAGTGGCATGTGTCGGCCATGTTGCTCCAGCGCCGCGACAGGGACCACGACGGGGATGTCGCGCGACAGGTTTTCGACATCGGGCCAAGCCAAATCAGCTAGGTTCATGGGGATCCTTTGACGAACATCTTTCAGGGCATCTCAAGCGAGACCCAACAACGGGCGGCATTGGAAGAAAGCGCGCGATTCGTCGCAAGGATGCCCGCTGAATTTCGTGCATCGGGTGTGAGGCTCCACCGCAAACGACTTGATACAAACCCGCGAGTTGAGTTATCCGTGCGATGTCTCACTCTGCTCACCAAGTCCCGACGCGGCCGATGTACAACCTCGCCACACCATCACCGATCCTCGCCATCGACGCCGGGAACAGCCGCCTGAAGTTCGGGCTGTTTGAACCGCAGCGGCTTCACGTCTCAGCGCGACTTTGGCCGGAGTGCCAACAGTTTCAGGCCCTGCCGGTGGACGAGCCGATCCCGTGGGAGCTGTTGTCGAGTTGGACCGCGCAGACGGGGCGACGAGCCGCGATCTCGGGAACGAACCCGCGCGCGGTGGAACGGTTGCTCGCGGGTTGGTCGAAGCAAGGTTGGCCCGCGCCGTTTCTCGTGCGAGATTGCTCGATGATCCCGGTCGCCGTCGATGTCGATTTCCCCGAGAAGGTCGGTCTCGATCGCTTGCTCAGCGCGGTCGCGGCCAATGCGCTCCGACCGGCCGATCGCGCGGCGATCGTCATCGACTCGGGAACGGCCACGACGGTGAATTACATCTCGGCTGATGGCACCTTCTGTGGCGGAGCCATTCTGCCCGGCCTAGAGATGTCGGCGAAGGCGCTGCACCACTACACCGCATTACTGCCGCTGTTGCCCGTGCATGAACTCGGCGGCGACGAGCCGATCGCGCCGGGTCGCAACACGCGCGAAGCGATCCGCAACGGACTGTTGTGGGGGCAGGTCGGTGCGATCCGAGAACTGGTGGGACAGCTCTGTCGTCAACGCGGACACGACCTTCCGAACTTTGATCTCACCGATTCAACGTCTCTTTTGACGGAGACCGCTCGCGCCCCGTGGCTGGTGCTGACCGGCGGCGGTGGCCCGGTCCTCAGCCCCCATTTTCCCAACGTTCTTCGGCTGGCATCACTCGGAATGCACGGCCTCGTACTGACCGCGTGGCAGCAGCCAGCAATTGATTGAATGAGATAAAAGCAAAGAGGCGATGGCAGAAAAATTGAGGGCAGAAAAACAGGAGCGTCCGACTGAGAGCGTGGGTGGTCTGGCTCATTCGACCTTTCTATCGCTCAATTTCAACCGACCTCGTTCTGTTGCCCGACGACAATCGCAAGAACACAGTCACGAGCGGAGATGTTTTGCGAACCACTCTTTCGTTCGCTGCCACATCGTTTCGGACAGCACGTGCCCGGTGTTGGCTTCGATGAACGGTGAGAAGTTGTCACTCGCGTGAACGCTGTCGTACGCGCGCTGAATGATCTCGATCCCCACGCGAACCTCATCAATCGGACTGCCGCCGTCGGTCTCGCCGAAATTCATCAAGAGCGGACGGGGCGCGATGAGGCCCGCAATGTCGGGCGTGTCACCGTGCGGCAGGAGGCCGGGGACGAAGTTCGGGAAGCAGTGGAGCATGTGTTCGCGATGGATCGCCTTGTACGTCGGCAGACAGCAATTCCCGACGAGACACTTCAATCGCGGCTCCCACGGCCCGACCAGCCACGTGTGGGTCGAACCCATCGAGTGCCCGTAGCAGCCAATCTTGTCGTGAACGACTTCGGGGCGCGAGACCAGAAAATCGACGGCCCGCCGCATGTCGAGGATGTTCTTCCAAGCCATCGACTTCCCCGCGACGACATAGCGCAGGAACTCGAACCGCTCGAAGTGGCCGTCCTTCAGTTTGCCGGTTGGATCGCGCCGCTCCTCGAAGCACAGCGCATCGGGACAGAGGACGACATAGCCTTCCTTCGCGAGCGCCACTCCTGTGTGGTGCATTGGATCGGCCATCAGTCCCGCTGGCTCCGACTTCCCTTTTGTCCAGTTGCCCGCGTGCTGATGCCAAACACAAACTGCCGGTGCCGGTTTGGCGGCGGTCACTCCGTCGGGGATGAGCAGCAGCGCGGGGATCGGATCGTTCGGCTCGGCATCGTAGTAGACCGACTCGATCGTGTAGCCTGGCTGCTGAATCGTCTCACGCAGCCGCACATTGAGCGGACACGGCGCAGGCCACTCACCCCCGAGGCATCTCAACAACTGATCGCGAAAGTCGGCAGCAGCCATCTGGTTTCTCCTGTCCTCTCATCCCGCCTCTGCGGGAAAATGGTGAGCGTGAGTGGGGCATCACGTTCAAGGTCGCCCTGTCGCTCCGCGACAGGAAACGCGATCGCAAATCAAACGCTGGAACGCGGGCAACATCGATTCGCCATCGGACACTTACTCCGCAACGCGCTGCCTGTCGCGGAGCGACAGGGCTACCTTAGCAGCCAGAGACCATCAACTCGGCAATCACGCTTTCGTCGGTTTCGATTGCGCGATGTTCGATGAGTGCCGTTCGTGCCGCGTCTCCCCCCAGCTTTCTCAACGCCCAGGCGGTTGCTCCACGGACCAGTGGCGAGGAATCTTGCAGGGCCTCTATCAGGATGGGGATCGCGGATGAGTCGCCACGATTTCCCAGTACGATCGCGGCGTTGCGGCGCAGTCCATCGAAGCCCGGTCGCGCGAGTGGCGATTCGGCGAAGCGGGCAACGAACTGCTCGCGCGTCATTTGTAAGAGCGCGAGGGCGTCGATCGGATTGAGATCAGATTGAGGCTGAAACGCGGGTTCATCGCTGCGCGGCGACTTGCGGTTCCACGGGCAGACCTCCTGGCAGAGATCGCAGCCGAACAACCATTCGCCGATACCGTCGCGCAGTGCGAGCGGGATCGCGGTCTTGAGTTCAATCGTCAGGTAAGAGATGCACTTTCGCGCGTCGAGCACATACGGCTCGACGAACGCATCCGTCGGGCAGACATCGAGACACCGTGTGCAGGTTCCGCAGTGAGCTGTCTCGTGCGGCGAATCAACTTCCAACTCAAGGTCGGTCAACAGTCCGGCGAGCAGCAGCCAGCTTCCCGCTCGTTTGTGAATGAGCATCGTGTTCTTGCCGAACCAGCCGAGTCCCGCCAAGCGCGCGAAGTCGCGTTCGAGCAACGGAGCCGTATCGACGACTCCGCGCGTCGTGCAACCGGGACGCTGTTCATGGAGGAAGTCGATCAGTTGCCGCAGCCGCTCGCGCAGCAAGTCGTGATAGTCCGCCGTCCCCCACGCATATCGGGCGACTCGCCCTACGTTCGCTCCGGCAGCATGAGGCCCGACGGTATTTGGCTCAGCAGTGTGATAGTTCATCGCCAACATCACGACGCTGCGCACGGATGGCGACACGTGACGGGGATGTTCGTAGGCGGTTGCTCGTCGCGGCAGATATTGCATCTCACCGGCGAACCCGGCTTGCAGCCACTCGTGCAACTTTGGCAGTCCGGGGGGCGAGACCGCCGGAGCGACACCGACCAGCTCGAAGCCGATCCGCCGCGCCTCATCCTTCAACGAGCGCGTCAATTCGCTCAGGGCGCTGTTAGACAATTCGGGTTCTCCGCCATCCGTGTTGGAATGTGATTATCAGCCGGAACGCGCTAGCGTCCGGTTCCCATCATTCGTAGCAAACCGGCGGCTAGCGCCATGCCGCTCAGAAGAGACTGCTTTCAACACGGATGCCGGAAAGCCCAAAACTACATCGACCTCGGTGCCAACGCCGTTGGGCGCGAGGCCTGTCGCAGGACAGCCCAGTGATGGCGGATGACGGCCGCCGCTTGCTCGGCGGTGGAGTCCCCTTCGCGCAGTTCGATATCGACCTCAACATCGTCCTCGACCTCACTCAAGTTGGCTCCCAAAAGTTCAATCAGCATCGGGCCGATTTGCACGGTGTCCCCCGGCTTGAGCCATGTCGGCTTGTCGATCTTCTTGCCGTTGACGAGCGTGCCGATGCGACTCTCGGTATCGACGACGCGCAGACCTTCGGGCGTCGGCTTGATCGAGCAATGTCGCCGACTGACATCCGGCGAGTTGATCAGAATCTGCGAGGGAGCGGTGCGGCCGAAGTAGACCTTCTGATCGGGCAGCAACATTTTCTTCCCCTTGCGATCGCCCGCTCGAATCGCAAAGACGCGCCCGCAACTGTTCAGCGCCGCCCGCGACAGTTGCGACCTGTTCATCGTGACATCGCCCGTTTGGACATGCTGGCAGCGCGGGCAGACCACGTTGAAATCGCCCACGGTCGAGACGAGGTGAAACGACGTGGCGCAGCTCTGGCATTGCAGCATGATGTGCTGCGAAGGATCGGCCCCCTTCTGAACATTCGCTGTTTGCTCTTCTTTGGCGGAGTTCCGAAAGTCGGGTCGATCCATTTCACTGATGAGCGGGATCAGCAATCGTTCGTTGCATTGGGTGCATTGAATCGACCGCCCGGCATCGGTCAACTTCTTGCGGTACTTCTTGCCACAACGACAGGTAAAGTGAATCCGAAACTGTTCGGCCGCAACCTTCGCCGCATCAGGCCGCGTCCGCTCCCAGACGATTTGCGCAATGTCCTCAACCATGTCGTTCAGTGTCTTGGGATTGAAGGGCTTGGTGAGGTAGCCATCGGCCCCGACTTTTGCCGCGAGTGCGCGGGCACTGTCGAGTTGAATCTCCGTCAGAATCAAGACGGGGATCGCACCGTTCTTCAGTTTGATCCACTCGCACAACTCAAAGCCGCTCTCGCCGCGAACGATCAGCTCCGTGATGACGAAGTCGGGATGCTGCATCTCAAAACTGCCGTGAGCTTGCCCGCCGTCACGTGCCACCACGACTCGGCACCCGATGCCGCTCAGCGCCGCTTTGACCAGCGTTGCATGTTCCGGATTCTCATCGACCAACATCACGTTTTGGATGGGGGGCCGCTTCGTATCGACATGACTCAGTTCATCCACGAGAACCATTCCAGTCTGGGGTCGCAGGCGATGCGACGACCGTGGCCAGCCGTGATGAAGTCCTCATCATCGCGACTGAGTGAGATGGAGCGGGGCCTCTCGCACCGCGACAGAACCTGCAAATGCAGGCACAAGACGCTCAAAAAAATCGCCGTTGGCCAATCGGCGAGGGAAGGGCAGTCGCTCTGAGTTGGAACGACTGGGGCCGAGAGTCTTGGCGCGGAGCAAGTCGTTTGCAAGCGAGTCCAGCCTAATTTCATGCGTCCCCCGACGACGCCCGGAAATACGAGATGGGAGTCCAGCGAGCCGTGCCACATCACCCGACTGCGAACAAGTTGTTCAGGACAGCGGCAGAAAGAAATTGCCCCGTAGGATGGGCACTCTTGCCCGTCCGGTTTGAAGACGGAAATCAGGACGGGCAAGAGTGCCCATCCTACGTTGAGGCCAGACAGTTCTTGCCGCTGGCCTTACTCGCAACGCCAGCGACATGCGCGAGTCACTCGCTCTCAAGCATCAGTCGAGTTCCTCGTCCTGCCAATTCGCGGCGGTTTTCAGCAGATGCTCATCGGGCGAGATGCGGAGATAGACGAGCGACTGCTTGAGAATGTTGGCCGCTGCGGGGGCGGCGACCTTGCCACCGAAGGTCTCACCACCGACCGACGATTGATTGACGACCACCAGCACCAGTAATCGCGGGTCTTCCACCGGTGCGCCGCAGACGAACGAGCTGATGTACTTGTTGTGAACGTAGCCACCGTTGGGCGAGAGGCACTGCGCGGTCCCGGTCTTGCCGAAGACGTGATAGCCGGGGACGCGGGCACGCTTGCCGGTCCCGCGCGTGACGACCTCTTGCATCGGACCTTCGATCAGCCAGTGCGCGGTCTCGGGACCGACGGTCGTTTCGGCGATCGAACGGACGGCGGCGGTTGAGTCATCCGCGCGCGGCAGCACGATGCGCGGACGCAGGAGTTGTCCGCCGTTGGCCAGTGCCGCGTGAGCCACGATCAATTGCAACGGCGTCGTCGCGACTTCGTGTCCCATTGGAATCGAGCCGGTCGAGTAACTGGTCCACTGTTTGAGCGGCCTCAAAATGCCGGACAGTTCGCCGGGAAGTTCGATCCCCGTCTTGCGACCGAAGCCGAAGAGTGTTGCCGCTGCGAAGAGTCGTTCGTTCGTAAGCCGCTCGCCAATCTTGGCCATGCCGATGTTGCTCGACTTCACCAGCACGTCGGTCAGGTTGAGCGAGCCGTAATTGTGATGATCGTGCAACACGCGACGACCCATGCGGTACAGACCGTGTTCGCAATCAAACACGTCGTTGCGATGGAGCACTCCCTGATCGAGGCCATAGCTGACGAGGAATGGCTTGAAGGTCGAACCCGGTTCGTAGATGTCGGCAATCGCGCGGTTCTTCCACGAGTCAGCCGACGCGGCTTCGGTGCGATTCGGATCGAACGTCGGTCGGCTGGCCATCGCCAACACGTGGCCGGTCTTCGGATCGAGAGCCACCGCGCAGCAGCTTTCCGGCTTCCATTCGGCCATCACGGCGTCGAGTTCTCGCTCGGCGAAGAGTTGCACGACGAGATCGAGCGACAGTTGGACCGATTCCCCCGCGCGCGGCGGATGCTCGGCGTCGTCCAAGATTTCGATGACCCGTCCGCGCGAGTCGCGCGCGAGTCGTCGCTTGCCGTTCTCACCGCGCAGCACACGATCGAACTCTTCTTCCACGCCACCGCGTCCCACACCGTCGATGTCTCGCAAACCGAGAACATGTGCGGCGACGACACCTTGCGGGTACTCGCGCCGATACTCATCGCGAAAGCCCCACGTCCCCTTGGGCAGGCCGAGTTGTTTGACCTGCTCGACCTCGCCACTGTTCAGCCGACGCTTCACCCACAGGAAGTGCCGCTCTCGCTGACCGATCTTCTCGAAGAGCGAATCGGCGCTGATGCCGAGCGCCGTCGCAATTGACTGTGCCACAACCCACGGCTTGGCGATGCGACTCGGCACAACGTACAGGCTGCGCATCGTGAGTGTCGTCGCGACGAGTCGCCCTTGCCGATCCACGATGTCACCGGGACGCGGCACGATCTCTTCCGCGAACTCACGCTGCCGCTCGGCTCGGTCTGTGAAGCGGTCCTCTTGCCACCACTGAAGCTGGATGAGTCGCAGCATCAGCACGGTCCAGCCAATCCCGACAATCGTCACCACGCAGCGCGCCCGTGCAAATGAACTCGCTGGCCGCGAGGGAGTGTTGGAAGCAGCATTCGATGAGGGATGAGTCACGACGACGACCTCTTCCGCGAACAGCGAATTGGCTCAGGACTCAACCGGCCGCGCGACCCGCCGCAGGATTCCAATTCAACAGCGGCGTCCGTCGTTCGTCGGAGCGTTGCGGCTTGGCTGGGCGATGCAGCGTCGCGTCGCCTCGTTGAAGAGCCTCAAACAATTTGGCGGGAGTCCCCAATCGCTGAGCTTCC
>JAYVOX010000079.1:0-2665 GCA_043757695.1 Schlesneria sp. | reverse complement strand
TTACGTCACATAGCCCAGGGTTGCCCGCTCATGCGGGCTACCCTGGGTTAAGGAGATGATGTCCAGCCTACCCTGAAAGGGTTACGTCAGTTGAAAACTCCGATGACGGAACCCTTTCAGGGTACATCTGCTGCAGGGATTCTGTACCTGTACCCAGGGTAGCTCGCTACCGCGAGCAACCCTGGGCTATGTGACGCAACTCCTTCGGAGTAATGACAAACACAAATCGCTTCAACTTGGAACTCCTCATTCGGCCTTCTCCACGATCCCCGCGTGAGGGTACTTCGAGACCGTTTCCCAGGCGAGCTTTTGCAGGATCGCATGCTGTTCGTCGGTGACTCCGGCCGCCTGCGCCTTCAATCCTGCGGGGCTGATGCGGTAGATGGCTGCGAAATTGCAGTACGAGGCCAACGCCTGAACGTGTCCGCCGACGTGGCCGATCGGATCCACGAAGAGTTCCGACTGCTTCGTGATACCGGGGAACTTGCCCTCGACGACCATCGCCCTCAGTTTTACCACGGCATCGCCGACGGGGACGATGAAGACGGCTCGCTTGCCGTGAGTCTTGTTCAGTTCGTCCGCCTGAGCCTCCAGATTCTTTCGCCATTCATCGACGGCGGCTTGCAGGTCTTCGATCTTGGCGTCGTCGCGTTGAACGTTGTTAGTGATCCGCCCCGAGCCTGCGGGGACATCGAACGGATACCACGAGGCTTGGACGAGCAGTCTCAGATTCGGATTGTGCTTCAACCCGAACTCGGTGAAGTTTGTGATCCCCTCATCGGGGATCGCGACGTGCGCCGCCATCGTGAAGACATCGACCTCGCCACCGGCGAGCGCGGGCTTGGCCTTGTTCTTCGCGTCCTCCAAGTCCCAATGCTGGATGACTCGCGAGCCGCCGATGCCCTGTTGCCCGACGAGCTTGTGCCCCTGAATACCCGCCGCTTTCACGAGTTGCTCGACCCTCTGCGGCACAAACATGTGAAAGCTGTGCCCGGTGTAGAAGACTCGCAGACCGGCGGGTGTCTTGGTCGGCGCGGGTGGCTGAGTCGCGGCCTCTTGCGCACCAACGATGGCGTGGGAAGTCGCCACCGCACACGACGCCAGCAGCACGGCACGGCGCAGGAAGGTTGAAAGGTGACGAAGCGTTTGCATGTCAGTCTCCAAAGGGTGAAGTGCGAAACCCACGGACAACGCCGTGAGGGATTCTCGATCAGAACGGGGTCTTCATCGTAATGTCGTGTTCATCAAAAAGTAGCCTTCATCGCTCCGCGTGAAGTAAGCCGAGCGCTGTTGACCACCACACACACCCTTCCGGCAGCTTCGTCAGCATCAATCTCGCTTCGGGCCATTCCAATCGTGTTCGGTTCTGATCGCGCAAGGCGTCGAGTGACGAACCTGCTGTGGACTGATGTTCGGCAGTGCCTGCTGCGTCCGGCTTTCTTCACGCGGAGCGATGAAGGCTACGTTGGACAAAACGAAATCTCGGCCCGGTCATTGTGGCTTTGCAAGGTTTGAACCCAGCCAAGTCACTGCGTTGGTGATGACCTTCAGTGGGAGTTCCTGTTTGTAGACCGGATAGGTTTCGTGGCCGGGGCGGAAGTAGAAGACGTGGCTTTGGCCGAGTTTCCAGATGCTGCCGCTGCGGAAGGTTTCGCCTGCGGCCCAACTTTCTTCAAAGAGGACTTCGTCAGGATCGGGGACGTGGAACGGGTCGGCATACATCTCGGTCTGAGGGATTTCCCAAGTCGCGGGCAAACCCTTCGCGATCGGGTGATCCGGCTTCAGAACTTTGACGGTGCTGGGTTTGCCATCGGCTCGGTACGAAGGGAAGACGCAGTTCGGCAGATCGACGCGCACCGTAAGCTGCCCGCCGCGCTTCATGGCGTAGTAGGCGGGCGTCCGAATCGAATCGGCGGTCGGGACGAAGCGACCGTCGGGGGCGATGAACTCAAACTTCACGGGCGGGCCGTTCGGCGGGTCGGGATAACGACGACGAGCATCATCGCGAGTCCGCTCATTCATCGCTTCCACAAACGGCGCAGACCAGTGAGCCGAATGAAGCCCGATCAACGCCAACTGCCCGCTCTTCACGCGAGCCACAAGATCCCTGGCCATCTCCGGCGTGATCTCGTTGTGCCGCACATGACCCCACCAGACGAGGACATCGGTGCTGTCGAGCAAACTCGCCGGCAACCCCTTCTCCGGCTGATTGATGTTCGCCGGGATGACCCTCAACCCCGGTTGCCGCGCCAGGTGATCGGCAATTGCGTTCCCCAGAAAGTTGTCATACGCCTGTTTCTGAGCGGGCTGCTGCTCGTCCCACACGACGACACGAATGAGCGACTCGGCGGCGAGACCTGGTGAATGGAATGCAACCGCGATCAGCACGGCGAGCGCAGCGGGACAATGACGAAAGCTCATCTCAATCTACCTTTCATGGGCCAGTATTCGGTCCTCGGAGATCAATCGCGGTGGAGGGCGGGGGGACAGGCATCCTGTCAGTCTGTATTGCACAACTAGTACTTCGCCCACGTTTAATTTTGGGGTAGCTATGTTCGCCCGAAGGTGGGAATCCCGCACTCTGGCGAGTGCAGCTACCCGATTATTTAGCGTGGCGGACGCACTAGACCTCTCAGCTCAAGTCGTGCAAGAGCGGGTCATCCGG
>JAYVOX010000078.1:0-2665 GCA_043757695.1 Schlesneria sp. | reverse complement strand
CGTACAACTCCGCCACGAGCGACTTCGTTTCTTCGAGCGCCGCGAAATGCCGTTCGCGACCATCCATGCCGAGCTGCTTGTCGCGAAAGTATTGAGCTAACCCCTCACCGACTTCGACGGGAGGCATTCCTTCCGCCGCTGAGTTCAAGTAGACCATCTCATCGAGCATCGGAAACGAACGGCGGCGAGATTCGGCAGTGAGCATGGTCGAATTTCCTGGTGTTTCGTGAATGGTCGTGACGGAGGGAGCGAAACGACGAGACATACCCGTCGAATCTGGAGCGAGTGTATCGCTCAACTGTGAGGTCTCGGTCAAATGCGGAACGGACTTTTGAAGGGGAACTCGTGATGAGCCGATCGAACACCGGTGGAGCGCGCCGCCCCGCGACAAAGCTGCCTCACTTGCAGAAGCGGATGCGAAAGAACGCGCTTCTAAAGAATCTGTTGGCGAAGGGCGGATCGCTGAAGTCCGCGATCAAGCACAAGTGAATGCGACTCGGCTTAGTTTGCTCTGAGACAGGGCGTTCTGGCTTGGCGGAGGCACGTGCAGTCACGCCGATCAGGGGCTTCCGAGAGGTGGAGAAACGCCTCTGCCACGCGTCAAACAAAGCCGAGAACCTGCGGGGGGGACGTTTCAGCGGAGTCCGGAGATCAGCACCGGAGTGCGACCCTACTTGAACTGTGACGCCACCGAACCGCAGACCTAGGCCGCTACCAGCGGAAGAGGCAAGTGCCCCAAGTCAGTCCCGCGCCGAAGCCGCTCATCAACAAGGTGTCGCCACGGCTAAGTCGCCCGGCGTTCAGAGCTTCATCGAGGGCGATGGGGATCGAACCAGCGGACGTGTTGCCGTAGGTTTGCAAGTTGTTGTAGAGCTTCTCGGGAGGGATCGCGAGTTGTTCGGCGACGTTGTTGATGATGCGGATGTTGGCTTGATGCAGCACGTACAAGTCCACGTCGCGGGCTGCTAGGCCCGACTTTTGGAGGACCAGTTCCACACTGTCCGTCACCGCACGGACGGCCCATTTGAAAACATTGCGACCGTCCATTTGCAGGTACTGGCGACCGGCGTCCAAGTCTTCGTGAGTCATCGGGTTCTTCGAGCCACCCGCCTGACGATCGAGCATCGAACCGCCGCCGCCATCAGAACCAAGCTGATAACACATCAAGCCTTGATGAGCGTCGCCCTTCGTCAGCAAAACGGCACCGGCACCATCACCGAACAGCGGTGCCACCTTCATGTCGAGCGGGTTGACGATGCGGCTGTTGCAGTCTCCGCCAATGACGAGTGCCATGCGGCTATTGCCGGTCGCTACGAACTGAGCAGCCGTGGCAAGAGCGTAAACGAAGCCCGAGCAGGCGGCATGAACATCCATTGCGGGGGCATCGATGCCCAGTGCCTGTTGCACGAGATTGGCGGTCGTTGGACATTGATAGTCGGGCGTGAACGTCCCCACGACAACGAGGTCGATTTCGCGAGCCTCAACTCCGGCGTTCTTCATCGCGCGGCGTGCGGCTTCAATACAGAGATGACTGGTGGCCTGTTCGGGCAGTGCGTGCCGCCGAGCGAGGATGCCGGTTCGCTGTTCGATCCAAGCGGGGTCGAAGCCGTAACGCGATTGCAGATCGGCGTTCGTGACGGTGTTGTCCGGCACGTACGATCCGGTCGAGACAACCTGCACACCTAACAGAGATCGCGTGCGGCGACTCCAACCGCCGGAAGGTTCCAGCACGGGGTCGTTCGCTCCGCTCCACTCTGACGTTCCGTTCCGGTTCGATTTCACGGCGGGTAGGGCCTCGATACCAGTTGCCACGAGACTGCTTGATCGCGAAACAAGACTGTCAATCATCGGAATCCCATCCTCGACCGACGGTAACAATGGTTGCCGCGACAAGCGGCTAGCCGGAACATGAATTCGCAATCGGCGGGAGTCTCGACTGGTCATCGACCGGTAGGCTCCCCTGCAACGTGGCGGGAGTATATCGGCCGCCTGTTTCATACACTAGCGCAGTCTCCTGAAGTTGTTGGGGCGTGCTGGCGAGGATTTTCGTCTGGGTGCTTCCGTCGCCCGGTGTCTCAAATTTCAGGAGGCTGGCAACTCGTTGAGCCAACCGGCAAGAGTTCGTGGCCGTTACCAAACCTGCCGCGAGAACGAGGGAACCGCTCAACGGGCGACTCGGGAAAATTTGCAACTTCTCAACTCACGCCTTGGGTTGGTGTCGGGAAGGGAACTCCTGCCGCTCGCCTCACTCCCATTCGATCGTGCTGGGGGGCTTCGAGCTGATGTCGTAGACGACGCGGTTGACTCCGCGCACTTCGTTGATGATGCGGGTGGAGATGGATTGCAGGACATCGTGCGGCATTGGATACCAGTCGGCCGTCATGAAGTCGTCGGTTTGCACGGCTCGCACAGCGATCACTTCTTCGTAGGTGCGACCGTCCCCCATCACGCCGACACTTTGAACGGGCAGCAGGACCGCGAACGCCTGCTGAATTTTCCGGTAGAGGCCCGCACGACGCAGTTCTTCCAGCACGATGGCATCCGCTTCACGCAGCTTATGCAGTCGTTCGGCGGAGAGCGTTCCGAGGCATCGCACACCGAGGCCGGGGCCGGGGAACGGGTGCCGCCAGACAAGTTCATCGGTCAGACCAAGCTCCAATCCCAT
>JAYVOX010000077.1:0-2667 GCA_043757695.1 Schlesneria sp. | reverse complement strand
AGTCGAAGGCCATACCTTCCGTAGGGTGGGCACTGCCCACCATCAACGACCGATTGTGGTGGGCAGTGCCCACCCTACGGGTATCCGGACAGACACCTTAGCGAGGAATCATGCTCACTGTTCAGCATCGTGACGAACGGTCGCTCCATGTGACCGCCGACTCCGAGACCGACACGCGCGAGTTGGGCGAGCGGCTCGCTGCGGTACTCGCGCCCGGCGCGATCGTGGCTCTCGTCGGAGACCTCGGTGCTGGCAAGACGCTGCTCGTCAAAGCAATTGCCGCCGCGTTGGGAGTCCCCCCCGAAGCGGTCACCAGCCCGACCTTCACGCTGATCCAAGAGTACGCCGGGCGAGTTCCACTCCGGCACTGCGACACCTACCGACTGCGCGATCCCCGTGAGTTCCTCGATCTCGGGCTGGATGAACTCTTCGCACGCGATGGCATCGCACTCGTCGAATGGGCGGATCGCGTGCAAGACTTCCTGCCGCGCGATGTCCTCACGATTCAGATCGAGATCACCAGCCCCGACGCGCGTCTGTTCCATGTCACCACCTCGGGGCCAACCTCACAGCAAACGTGCCGCAAGCTGGCAGACAACTTCTGTTCGAGCAGCCTCGATCGCGCCGACTGACGCTCATTCCGCGCGTGTTCCACATCAGGGGTCAGGCACTTCGGCCCCTTGCGCCGCTTCAGTAGTCTCGCCCCTCATCCGGCTCTTCAGCCGTGCTCCGGCCCTGCCATCCGCGCGATTAAATCCATTTTCGTAGACCGCACTGACAACGCCTCGCGCAGTCCCGCTCCTCGCACACCTTCACGAACCAAACGCCTTCCTCAGCAGTGCGAGGCTTTTCGGAACGGCCGTGGCGGAAGTTTCTTTCCCTTCCATTTCGAGCGACACGTAACCGCGATAGCTGTGCTTGCGCAGGAGCTGCGCGACGCGGGCATAGTCGATCTCCAACGAGTCCCACTCACCGCCGCCGAAGTACGCCTTGGCTTGAACGAGCACCGCATGAGGTGCGAAGGCGTCGATCTGTTCGTACATGTTTTCTAAGAAGTTGCCGGACTTCGAGTTCGCGCGATCGACCACAGAAATACCAGCATGAGGCCGTGGTGACAGGTCCGCACGAATCTGCTTCAAGGGCGCGAACATTGGACGCGCTGTAGCTCTCTCACTACACTCCCCGCCACCGCAACAGTCGGTCATCGACGTTGTTTCCGGGCGATTAGCTCAGCTGGTTAGAGCGCCATGCTTACACCGTGGATGTCGTGGGTTCGAATCCCTCATCGCCCAGTGCCCTGAATCGTCAACCCCTTGTTTTGTAGGGTTATTCTGCAAAACAAGGGGTTGTTCATTTTCGGCTGCGGACGTGTGCGAAGCGTTTCCAAGGCTGACCGACGTGTACTGCGCCGCTTTCTGCGCCGCCTTTTCAGGCGTTCCGTCTTGAACGGCTCGGTCAAAGTGAGAGTCGAGAACTTGCAGGTAGTGTTTCTCGGCGATTCGTTCGCTGTTGCTCAGCCAAGCTGTGACGACGTGGCTCGGGAACGTCTCGGTCAGTTCCGTTTGACGTGAGCTTCGCAGGTTGTGCCACGCTCGGGGCCACGCGACCAATCCCGCTCGCTTGATGATCTTGCCGAACATTGTTCCGAAGTTGACCGACCGCCAGTCTCCGGTGACCGCTCCCGGTTTCCTCAGTGATGGCAAAACAAACTCCGCACCCACAACGGCCAGTTCGTGAGCGTCTTCCAAGTACGGTCGCAATTCGGGGAAGATGGGAACCATCCGCGTTGCCTTGCCTGCATGATGTTCGGTCTTAGGCGAGTGAACCAGCATTCGACCGGCCGCAAGGTCGATATGGAGCCAACAGGAGGTTCGACCGGTTCCCACCAGCAAGCTGGGAGATGATCTCACCGTACCTCCGCCGGGATTCGTCGGACCCAAACGGCCCCCAATAGAAATCGCGGCGATCAACAGAAACAACGGCCTGCCCAGAAGAACGATGCAGGCGATAGGACGGCACTTTGGCCCGAGGCCGACCTGCTGATGGCGAACGGTTCATACGGCTCCCCTCAATTCTTCGGTAAAATTACCGAAGTATTCAGGCGTCTGTGAGCCGCACTGCTGACCACCAGCAGGTATCGTAACTTCTGATTCGGCTTGCTGTTGCTAAAAAAATGCCCAAGACAGGAATCGAACCTGCACGGTATTGCTACCACTAGGCCCTCAACCTAGCGCGTCTGCCAGTTCCGCCACTTGGGCAAGCAATTCACCTTGCCGAACCATTCATGAGGGAGATCGCAACCGGTTCGGCGTTGCGGCTAGAGTATAGCGGAGAAAGCTCGAATCGCAAGGATCGACAATCGCAGTGAATGAGTGGAAATCGATGGAAGTGACCATCGTTTTAAAACTCCGAAAGTCAGTACTCGCAATCATTATCACAGCTTCTAATGTCCATTTTAAGTCCTTCGCTGGTGTCTGCGTGGCGGCAAGAAGTTACGGTTTTTTATTGCATGGCTTGTGCGAGTTCGTTTCGTTGGAGCCAGCGTTGGGCGGTGGTGGCCGTGTGGTTCGGGCGGTGCGTTTGGAGTTAGAGGCTGTCCGAGAAGTCAACTTTGGGCAACTCACTTGAGAGTCTCAACTTGGGTGCCACGGTCACGGCTTTGCGTGG
>JAYVOX010000076.1:0-2671 GCA_043757695.1 Schlesneria sp. | reverse complement strand
CGACCTGCGCACGATCCACACCAACGGCGACTGGGAGTCCTACCAAACCTTCCGAATCACCCAAGAAACCAAACGCCTCTACCCCCACATCGCCGCCTAATCTCACGCCGGAATGCCGGTCACACCCAATTCGATTAGGGCTGGCCATCCGACCGACCGGACCACCACGGCAGGCTCACGCCACCATCGATCGTCAGTGTACTGCCGGTCACATAGTCCGCGTCATCGCTGAGTAAGTAAGCGACGGACTTGCCGACTTCGTTCGGTCGTCCCAGTCGTTTCCAAGGCAGCTTCGCGGCTCCCACTTCGAGCTGTTCTTCAGTGAAGAATTTTCGTTCGCCGGGGGTATCGATCCAGCCGGGATGGACGATGTTCACTCGAATGCGATGCGGGGCGAGTTCAATCGCTGCCGTTCGTGCCATGTGGTCGATCGCCGCTTTGGCCATGTTGTAGGCCATCGCCGTGGGGATCGGGATGACCGCGTGCGGCGAACTGATGACCACGATCGAGCCGCCCTGTCCCTGCTTGACCATCTGCAACGCTGCGGCGCGCACTCCATAGAACGCGCCCCACATTCCCACGTCGATCGTGCGGCGAAAGCCTTGAAGGTCCGCTTCGATCATCAACTGCCGGTCGCTGTAGACGGCGTTGGAGACAAACAGATCGAGGCTCCCGAACTCCGCCGCCGTCTGAGCCACCATTTCCTCAACCCGCTCGCGGCTGGAGACATCGCCCTGAAGCGTGATCGCCCGGCCACCCGCTTGCCGCACGACCTCTGCCGCAGATTCGGCCTCCTCCTGCTTCGAGTGATAGTTAATGGCGACGTTCGCACCAGCCAAACCCAGCTCCTCAGCACAGCCGCGACCGATCCCGCGCGAAGCTCCCGTGACGAGGACGTTCTTTCCCTTCAAGTTCATGACATGAATCCCTGTTTGCGGTCTTGTTTCTGTTCGTGATGTCGAACGGGGGGGAGTTTACCTAACCGTCTGTTTCGTAGAGTCGGGCATTCGACCAGACGCAGACTGGCGATGTGCAGCCCATCAAAAAGAAAGCCCGACTTGAACCCAAGCCGGGCTGATGTTTGTGTCTCATCTCACAACCGATGGTCAGGCCGAGAAGCTGCTTCCGCAGCCGCAACTTTTGACCACGTTCGGGTTGTTGAACTTGAAGCCGCGCTGATGCAGCTCGTCCATGAAATCGAGCGTTGTGCCGTCGAGGTACAACGAACTCTTCTTGTCCACGGCAACCTTGATCCCGTGCTGATCGCTCACGTGATCCTTGGTCGCATCCGTTGTCGTATCGAATCCGAGCGAGTACTGGAAGCCGCTGCATCCGCCCGCCGCGACACCAATCCGCAGAACCGAGGACTCGGGCAACTTCTGTTCGCCCATGACGCGCTTGATTTCTCCAGCCGCCTTTTCAGTCAATGTCAGAGCCATTTTCGCTGTCTCCCAATCTGAAGAACGTTCGCAACCAACCAGACTTGGTTGAGGTCGCGAAGGGTATCCACGAGTCCAGCCAAAAGCAACAACGCTTGCCTGTGGCCGTCAGGTCGCCTTGGCGTGAACCGGCTCTTGGCATTGCCATCGTTACAACCGAGTAGACAAACGACGACAAGTCACCAAGCAGACGTTGTTTTCAATGGGCGATTTCATCGCCCTCGAACTCGTCTGGACCCCCTTTTGAAGGGCGTGTCTAATCCCGTCCCGTCTGAGTCCGAAAATCTGGGGTGGAATTCTGTGGGCAGCCTTGCGCGTTTGTTTCCGTTTGTTTGGCACCAGCGACAGCGATTGATTGCGTCGATCGGACTCGCTTCCGTCGCGGCGTTGTTGTCGGTGGTCTCGCTGCTGCTCGTCTATCCCGTCGTGAAGCTGCTCTTGGAAGGTCAGGGATTGCACGAGTACGTCGCGGCTGAGCAAGCCGCGGCACGAGTCACCATTGCGGCGGAGACTCTTCACCAGAGAGAACTCGAACAGCGAGCCAAGCAGCTCACCCGCGACGGGCGCGACACGGAGTTGTCTCTCCTACAGGCTGACCAGCGCACGAGTGAGTCCGCTCTTTCAGACGCCATTCGTCGCGAGCAATACGCCAATTGGATGGCCTCGACCGTCTTGCCGTTTGTTCCGCAAGATGGGTTCAAGCTGTTGACCGCTGTGATGGCGGCATTGCTGGCCGTGACGGCGGTGAAGTGCTGTGCGTCGTACTGGCAAGACGTACTCGTCGGTTCCATCGTGCAACGAACCATGCAGTCTCTTCGGAAGCGGCTCTTCCGCAGCACACTGAAACTCGACCAGCAAACGCTCGCACTGGAGACCACGCCGCAACTGATGTCGCGATTCACGTTCGACCTCCAACAAGTGACGCTCGGCCTAACGCTGTTTGGCAGCCTGATGGTGTTGGAACCTTTGAAGGCCGTGTTCTGTGTCGCGTGTGCATTTCGAGTGAACTGGCGACTGACGGCGCTCTCGTTCGTCTGTGCTCCCATTGCGGTGTTGGTCTTTCAGAAGTTTGGTCGCCGATTGAAGCGAGCCAGCGGCCGTCAGATGGAGAGCATGTCGCGTGTCCATCGCGTCCTCGATGAAACTCTCAAATCGTTCCGCACGGTCCTCGCCTTTCGCAACGAACGGCTTCACCGCAGACGACTGTCGCAAGAGCAGCGGAACTACTTCGA
>JAYVOX010000075.1:0-9903 GCA_043757695.1 Schlesneria sp. | reverse complement strand
TGGTCTTTCGACCGAACATCTACCTCTACGCGACGGCGGCGTTGATTGGTGCAATCGCCTACCTCGCCGCCGCCAGCCTCTGGCCGAACAGCCCGTTCAATCTGATTGCGGGAGCAACCGTGATCCTGCTCCTGCGACTGGCCGCCATCCGCTGGCGCTGGAGGTTGCCGGTCTTTCAAGCGGAGCATGATGGCGTTGCGTGACGTGAGAGAAACGGGCACGCTGTCACTCCTCATTTGGGTTTGTCACTCGTCAGTCGGAACCGGAACCAAAGATGAAACTCCACTTGATGATCAAGTTGGCAACCTCTGTAACAGATAATTCGTCTACTGTAGTCCCGTCGCTCCGCCGACGGGACCGCGTGTCCCAGCCCCCATCGCACCGATCCATCTCAGCCGCGCGTGGCATCGCCACGACAACACGCCTCTTCACGACCGCCTGGATCGTTCTCACGTTTGCCACCATCGCTCACGGCGACACGTTCACGGTGCGCGAGGACGATGGCAAACAAGTGACGATCGAGGCGCGACTCGCTGGCGAAGGTCAGGGAGTCATGGCTCTCGAACGAACCGACGGGCGCATTGAAGTGGTGCCGCTGAACCAGATTCTCAGGCGGGAACCCGGTCCCGATCCCGAGCCGCTGTCGGGGGCGGCGATCTTGGAGCGCCTGTCCGAGCGGTTTGGCAAGGAGACGTTTCGCGGTCATGCCGACGCGCCGTATGCCATCGGCCTGATCCTCGCTCAATCGTTGCCAAAACAGTTCGAGCCGAAGGCCGTCACCTTTATGAAGAAGGCGGCCACGTTCATGAAGACCGTCGAGAAAGTCTTCATCGGCTTCATCGACGACATGAAGATCGACATCGTCAAGCCGCGTTATCCGCTTGTCCTGCTGATCTTCGAGACCGATGAAGACTTCATGAAGTACACCGAGACTGAGACCGGTGGAAAAGGGCTGTCGGCCGGAAACATTCTCGGCTTTTACAGTGGCCTCTCGAACCATCTCGCCATTCGCATGAGCGAGTGCCACACGTTTGAGACTCCGCTGCACGAAGCCATTCATCAGCAGGTCCACAATCGCGGCGTGCTGCAACGGCTGGCTCCCGCCCCCGCGTGGTTCAACGAAGGGATCGCGACGGGCTTTGAAGGGAACGGCGACAAGATCAACGGCGGGCCGCTCAAGGTGAGTGCGCGCTACTCGAAGGCCGCGTCTCGCGCTCGAACCGTCGATTGGGACGATGTCGTGGCCGACGACAAAGCCTTTCGCGGCGATGTCCTCGCGGGTGAAGCCTATGCTCACGCGTGGAGCATTCACTGGTTCCTCGCCACCAAGTACCGCAAGCAATACGTGAGTTACCTCCAAGTCCTCAGCCAGAAGCAGCCGCTCGCGAAAGACGATGCCGCCAGCCGACTCGCCGATTTTGAAACTGCGTTCGGCAAGCCGGTTGGCAAGCTGCAGAGTGAGTTCCCGCAGTGGCTCGAACAGGGGGCGAAGAAACAGAAAATCTCCTTGAATGACGCGAAGCCGCCCGGCTACATGGTGACGTTGTCGAGTCTCGCTGAGGTCGAGATGAACGCTGTGAAGACCAACAACAGCTTGGAAGTCGGTGGTCAGATGAGAAGCATCTCGCACATTCGACCGATGTCGTTCCATGTGACCGTTGAGACCGACGCCGGAACTTATGCCGAGTGGTTCCAGCCGAACGTCGCGCCGCTCAAGGTCGTGCCGCTCCCCAAACAGACGGCTCAAAAACGGATGCAGAACGCGCCGGGCGGTGCCTCGTCCACCTTCCGCGTCCGCGTGCGAGCCGTCGTCCCTGACAGCGACGATGCTCAACAATGGCAACGCGGCCAGCTCCCCGTCCCGGTCTTCGGCCGCTGACTCACCGCGCACGACGGCATTCGACCTCGCACGGGCCAGAGCGAAACATTTCCGAGCGGTGGACGTAAGTCCTCCGGCTCTTCCCCACAAGAACCGGGGGACTTACGCCCACTGCTCGGAAAGACTCAGGGCGACCCGCACAAGGCGGGCTGCACGTCCCCGCAGTCGCGCGCTGGCCAAACCACATCTAGGCGGGAAGCCACACTGAACGAGTCGCGGTCACAAGGAACCTCTCCGCCACCGTCGCCGAAGCTGCGAGAGTCGGTACAGCGCCCGTCTCTGACTCCTGACAACTCTTGGTTCCTGCGACTAAGATGCCGCCCCTCGATTTGACCTGACCTGTGGAAAGGGACTGACCTTGCCGAACAACCCGATTTTGATTGGCCGCTGGCGTTGTGGACGACGCGAACCGCTGCTGTTCATCGCTGGTCCATGCGTCATTGAAAGTGAAACGCTGGTGCTGGAAGTCGCCCAGCGATTGGCCGAGGTCTCGTCATCTCTGAACGTGCAGATCGTCTTCAAGTCGAGCTTCGACAAAGCCAACCGCACGAGCGTCGATAGTTTTCGTGGGCCGGGTCTCGAACGAGGCTTGGAGATTCTGGCGAAGGTCCGCGAAGTGACCGGCCTGCCGCTGCTGACCGACGTGCATGAACCGAGTCAGGCGGAACCCGCTGCCGCCGTATGCCAGATCGTGCAGATTCCGGCGTTCCTCGCCCGACAGACCGACTTGGTGGAAGCGGTCGCCGCCGCGACGGCCAAGCACGGCGGCACGATCAACGTGAAGAAGCCCCAGTTCGTCGCGCCGGAAGACATGGTTCACGTCGTCAAAAAATGTGAGGCATTTGGAAATCCCAACGTGCTCCTGACAGAGCGCGGCACGATGTTCGGCTACGGTCGGCTCGTGAACGATCTGCGTTGCATCCCGGTCATGCAGTCGTTCGGCGGTCCCGTGATTTTTGATGCCACGCACAGCGTTCAACTTCCTGGTGGAGCGACCACCGGGGGGCGACGTGAACTGGTCCCGTTCCTCTCGCGCGCGGCGGTCGCTTCCGGCTGCGACGGCATCTTTTTCGAGACGCATCCGAATCCCGATCAGGCTCTCAGCGATGGCCCCAATATGGTCCCGTTGCATGAGCTTCCTCGCCTGATTTCACAACTGGTGCGACTGAGAACGTTGGCACTGGAGTTCGCCGAATGAGACCAGGCCCAGACGTGCCTCGCAGGGAATGTGGCAACCGTGAAAAATGCTCAACAAGTTGCCCAGCTTCGGCGTAGGTGCGGCAACCGAAAGCGACACCCGCAAAGTTTGTTAGTCCTCGTGGGGGCTGAAGCGAGGCGTAGCTGCACCTCGCCAGAGTGCGGGCGTGACGCTCAATCAACCACGTTCTGGCGAAACGTGGCCACATTCATAACGTGGCTACATTCATCAGGTCTCGCTTGGGGCCGCGCGAGGTATAGTCCGCGTGCCATTCCAATTGAGCCCGTACGAAAACCTCATCGAGTAGAACCCATCGTCATGAAAGTTCGACGTGCCTCGGTCCTGATTGCCAGTGCGTTGATATTGGGAACCGTTTCCGGTTGCCCCCAGAAAGCAGTCGTGTCGTCGGGCAAGTCCGCCACCAAAGTCGCTTCTGCCGAAGACCTCCTCAAGAGTGCCATCCATCAACTTCGCCCCGAGACTTTCAGTATTGCCGCAGCTCCCGACAAACCGGTGAGTCTGCTCAATTCCTGGCGAGGCATGTTGACCGACGCAAAGCTGGCGGGTGAGGCCACCGAGTTGGAATCGCTCGCGCTACCACCAGGTTGGGCCAATGCCGAAGTCGAAAAGTGGTTGATGTCGGACAAGTTTGACGAACAGGATGCGATGCACATTCGAGACTGCCTGTTGACTCACGCCATCGCGACCTATCTGGCCGCTCGCAGTACTGATGAGTTGCAGCGCGTGCAGGAAGTCTTCCAGTACGTCGTACGCAACATTGCGTTGCGCGGCGATGATGATCCCGAACTGCCGATCTCAACTTATCTGCTGATGATGATCGGACGCGGTTCACCGGAAGACCGGGCCTTGGTCTGTGCCTCCATTCTCAAGCAACTGCGTATCGACAGTGTCATCGTACGACCGCGTGACGCCGTGAAGGCCGATGACGACGAATGGCTACTCGGTGTGATCCTTAACGATCACGTCCATCTGTTCGATACGAAATTGGGACTCGCTATTCCTTCCTCCCTCGAAGCGGGAGGAGTTGGGAGCGCGCCCGCGTTACTGAACGAAATCGCGGACCACCCCGAATGGTTGCAACAACTGGCGGCTCGCGCCGACCAGCCCTACCGTATCGATGCGGACTCCTTGAAAGAGCCGATCGTCATGGCCATTGCTGAGCCGGGCTATTGGAGTCGCCGCATGAGCCGCTTGGAACAGGTCCTCCCCTCCGAGTCGGCGTGCATTCTGTTCGAGCCTGTGGCCGATGACCTTGGCCGAACCGGTCTGCTCGAACGCATTCATGCCGCGCATCCGGCGAAAACGGTTGAGGAGATCCAGCTCTGGTCTTATCCCAATCGCCAAATGGTCGCCGCCCGGAATGCCAATCAGGCAATGTTGCAGCAAATGCAGCAGGCTCTGATCAGCTTCAGCGCACCGATCACAGTGAAAGTGGATCTACAATCCGGCAATCCTTCGGGTGCCGTTCCCGAACGAAAGATGCTCAAGATTCGGATCGACCAACTCTTGGGTAAGTTTGAGGAGGCGACACAGCGCTACCTCTCGATTCGACATCTCGAAATCGAAACGAGTCCGCTGGCCGAGGTCGCGCAACTCCATCGCCGCGCCGCCGAAGACGCGATCTATTGGAGTGGCCTCAGCAAGTTTGAAGCGGAAGAGTTCGATGCGGCGGTCGAACAATTGGCGGGCTACGTGAAGCGGTTCGATCGCAAAGGCCGCTGGACCTTCGCCGCTCGCTCCGTGCTGGCCGAATGCCGCATCCGCCAAGGCAAGTTCGCCGAGGCGATCTCGGCGATCGAGCGAACCATCTCAGAAGATCCGTACCGCGAAGCCAACGCCGTCCGCATCAAACGCTGGAAACCGCTCGCCAAAAACGCGGCTGACACCGGCGACAACAAGTAGCCAACCGATGCCGGATCTCGCCGTAGGATGGGCACTCTTGCCCGTCCGTTCCTTCAAAATCGCGAGACTGAAAACCAAAGGCCGGACGGGCATGAGTGCCCATCCTACGGCAAGGTCTGCGACGAGTCCTCAGATCGCAGCCGTCTCAGTGAGGCAATCGGCGGTCCCGTGGTTCGGGGCGACCATCGCCTCTTGTGGCTCGGTCTTCAGCTCAAATAGCCCGTCGAGGCCCGGTTGGAAGAAGCGGCGAAACCACAGCATTCGCTGCACATTGGGTTGTGGCGGAGTCATCGCAAAGCAGACGCCACGCTTTTCCTGCCAATCGACCAGCATCCCAAAGAACCCGCTGGGAATGTACTTCACGAATCGCATGTCGATCGAGATGGAGCGGCAGCGCTCGTGTTCGATCAACTTGAACAGACCCTCGCGCAAGAGCGCCAAGTCGGCCCCATCCCAAATCTCCATCTCACCAATATGGAGATGATGGATTCCATCTTGGACGTTGATCAGCATCCGCTTGAAGTGGCGCTGTTGCGTCATGTCGAGGGTTCCCATTCCGATGCTTGTTGTTCGTTACGAAGCTCACGTTGGCTTCGTTGTCGAACATCTCGGAAAGCAAACACCGGGCCGGAACGGAGTCCGGCGTTCGGATCGACAGAAACACTACAGAAACCGGGCATTCACGCGGCAGGCTCTCACTGCGAGAGAGCCTCGCGTTTCGGAAATGCCTCACAGAGCAAACGAGTGATGCCAAACAGCAGCATGACGAGTGTTATCGCGGGCGAGGAGAATTGACGCTGCCGGTCGCGCGGGTTGTCGCATCACCTACTGTTGTCTTGTCGCTCCGCCGACCAGATATCCCGTCGGCGGAACGACGGGACTACAGTAAAGCTGACCTCAATCTCCGCCGCGTGTGGTAAATCGCGGGTGCGAAACTGAGCAGACGCTGCTCGACACCGCGACTCATCCCACGAAGTACATCAGTCGGCCGCACGTGCAAAACTTGATCAGTCCCCCCTTGAGTTCGACCACGGTCTGAGGTGTCAGGCCGATGTAGCAGGAACCGCAGGAGCGGCCCTTCACCGGGGCCAACGCTTTGGCACCATAGGCCGCAACGAGTCGCCGATAGGTGGGGATGACTTCGGCGGGCAGTACCGACTCGACATCGCTGACTTTCACTGTCAGTTCTTCAATTTGCTGCCGCAGCCCCGGTTCTCGCTCGTTGACCACGGCGGTGAAGGTCTTGAGTTCCTGTTCGACCTTCACGATTCCCGCGTCAATTTGGTTGATGTCCAGTTGCATGGCATCGACCCCTTCGAGGGCTTCGATGATTTCGTCTTCGAGGACGCTGTTCGCCATTTTGTCGGCCGCAATTTGAGTCCGCAGTGCGTCGTACTCACGATTCGACGAGACGGCGTGGAGTTTCGCTTCGAGGTCACGAATGCGGTCCTCATTGGACTTCAATTGCAGGCTCTTCTGTTCGGAAGAGACTTTCAACTGCTTGAGTTTCAGCCTTCGGGCATCCAGTTCGGCGCGTTTCGCGTTGGTTGAAGTTTGCCGGGCGGCGACTTGAAGCGGACCTTGCTGAAGTAGGCGAGTCAGCTCTTCAAGTTGTTCTCGCAGGTCGTGTATTTCCTTCAACCCGGTATTGGTCGGCGTCATCCATTCACTCCACGGAGGTGAGTCTGTCTCGAAAGTCGGGCGGACTATAACAAGAAAACGCGGGCCGGTCTTTACGACCGGCCCGCGTCATTGTCGAGTCGAACTGCGGCTAATGCGAGAGCATCAGTTGGCCGGAGCTGCTGCCATCGCCAGCGTGTCCAAGAACCCCTTGAGTTGCTTGCTACGCACCGGATGCTGCAACTTGCGAACGGCTTTGGCTTCAATCTGACGGACGCGTTCTCGTGTGACCTTGAAGATGCGACCGACTTCTTCGAGCGTGTAGGTGTAGCCATCGCCAAGGCCGTAGCGCAGTTTGATGATCTCGCGTTCGCGGTAGGTCAGCGTCTTGAGGACCACGTCGATCTTGTCCTTCAGCATCTCCTGTGTCGCGGAATGGACGGGGCTTTCGGTCGATTCATCCTCGATAAAATCACCGAAGAAACTGTCTTCGCTTTCCCCGACGGGGCGATCGAGACTGATCGGGTGCCGAGAAATTTTGAGGACACGGCGTGTCTCTTCCAGACTGACGCCAGCGGCTTCAGCGGTTTCTTCGATCGTCGGCTCGCGCCCCTTTTCTTGCAGCAATTTCTTGCTCACCTTACGCAACTTCGACATGGTCTCGATCATGTGTACCGGGATGCGAATCGTGCGCGCCTGATCAGCGATGGCGCGCGTGATGGCCTGCCGAATCCACCATGTGGCGTAGGTCGAGAACTTGTAGCCGCGACGGTATTCGTACTTGTCCACGGCACGCATCAGGCCGGTGTTCCCCTCTTGGATAAGGTCCAAGAAGCTGAGTCCGCGATTGCGGTATTTCTTCGCGATGGAAACCACCAGCCGCAGATTACCGCCCGACAGATCTCGCATGGCCTGTTCATAGGCGGCAAAGCGTTCGTGAACCTCTTCGATTCGCTTGTTGAGACTCTTGGGGTCTTCCAGAGTCATCAGCATCAGGTCGCGCAGTTCCTTTTGCAGAGTGACTCGTTCGTCTCGCGCCGACTTGAGATGCCTCAAGCCGTCGATCTGACGTTGAAGCTCGGTCATGCGGCGAGAGAGTTGTTCCATGCGTCGCATCGTCGGTTGCAAGCGTTGCGTACGCAGACTGAGTTCTTCGAGGAGCGTGACCATCTTGCGACGACGCTGGGCCAACGACAGTCGAGCGGCGGCGACTTCCGCAGCGGAACTCTCCGGATTGAGGCAGACCTCGTACTCATGCGCACTCTTACTCCGCAGGTTTTCGAGCGTCTTCAAGTTATGCGGCATCCGACCGAGAATCTGATTCTTCTCCAGCCCTTCCGTCACCGAGACCTTGATGGTCCGGTCAAACGGCAACTCGCTGCGATGCACCTTCGTGAGAATGTCGATCGACAACTTGAGCGCGTACTCGCTCTCCAGCAGATGCCGACGGAACCGCTTCCGCGTCACTTCAATCTTCTTCGCGAGCGAGATTTCTTGTTCGCGCGTGAGTAGGGGAATCTCACCCATCTGGGTCAGATACATCCGCACGGGATCGTCGATCTTGCGCGACTTGTCTTCGCCCAGCTCTTTGGGCTTGATCACTTTCAGTTTGAGTGGACGCTTGCGCAAGTCCTCCAAGCTGACGGGCAACTTCGAATCGGGGACGATCTCGAGGCCGAGTTCATCCAACGACATCAAGAGGTCGTCGAGCTTCTCGGGATTGAGCGCTTCGTCGGGCAAATAATCATTCACCTGAGTGAACGTCAGGAAGCCCTGTTGTTTGCCGGTTTCAATCAGTTGGTTCAAACCCTGGTCGAGTCGGTACACCTGAAGCTCCTCCAAAAAACGGAATCACGCTTTGATTGCATCTGTCGTGTGTCGAGCTGCGGACTCGTACACAGTTTGTTCTGTGACACTTCTGCTTGTTTTGCGGGACTGCTCGATTGGCAACATGCCGCAGATTTCACTGCGGACTTCGTGTAGCGAAGGTTGGGCCAAACTCGTCAAACCTTTCTGGCCGAACGTCGCTGATGAAACTGGGAGGCTTGTTGCAGCAAATCGAGTGTCTCCTGAGTCAAGTTCGTCGTCTCGCGCGGACGTTCGATCATTCGACCTTGAGCCGCACGATGCGAATCCTGTGTTCGACGCCACTTCAAACCATCCAGCACTTGCCGCAGCAGTCCATTGAAGGAGTCCGTTCCTTCCCGGGCGGCATCCAGTGCCAGCTTCGTCGCGATCTCCCGTTCGCGCGCCTGTTCGTCAATCCAAACGATCAAGCCCTTCAAGTCGGGGCACTCCAGTCGAGACAGCACTTTGTCGAAGCTGGGCAACTGGCCGTCATCGCTCAAGTCAAAGCAGACGGTCAACAGTTCACGCAACACTTCGTTCTTAAAGTCATCCGTGCCGATCTCTCGCCGAACCGCGTCAATCATATCCGGCGAAGTGAAGAGGAGCTGGAGTAATTCGGACTCCAGCAGATCGTCCTTGCTTTGAGTTTGCTGGAGTGAAAGGATCGCCGGTCTCCAGCGGTGAGGCGGGGTCTCACCGGTTGATTCGGTTGCGGAAACTCTTCGCTCTGCCGACCGCATCAGCCCCTCTCGATGCTGGCCTCTCAAGTCACTCAAACGTTTCCGCACGTCCAATTCGGGCAATCCGAGTCTTAGCGGCAGACGGCTAATCAGGAGCTTTTCTTTTTCCGTTCCCGCAACCCCAGGTGACATGACCAGCAGTTGCAGCATCCCATCCAAAACTCGCATTCGCGCATCAACCGTCTCAGTCCCATAACGTGCCAGTAACAACCGCAACACATACTCAGCCACCTCGGGAGCGGCATCAATCAAACTCTGCATCGCGGCGGGGCTGTGTTCTTGCAGGAATTCGTCAGGGTCCAAATTCCCCGGCAGTGTCAAGATTCTCAGGTCAACGTCTTGCGCGAGAAACTTGGTCAGCGCCCGCTCTGAAGCATCCTTTCCCGCTTTGTCGCCGTCGTAGAGCAGAACAACCTTTCGAGCCAGTCGTTTCAGCAGCGTGACGTGCGATTCTGTCAGAGCCGTTCCCAGCGTGGCCACGGCATTCATCAACCCAGACTGCTGGAGCTTCACGCAATCGGTGTACCCCTCGGTGACGAGGACGGTCTCGGACTTCTTGATTGCATCGCGTGCCCAGTTCAAGCCAAAGCAAAGCTGACTCTTATGGAAGACGGCGCTCTCGTCACTGTTCAAGTATTTCGGAGCTTCCTTCCATGAAGTGTCCGGCAGGATGCGTCCCCCAAACGCCACCGTGC
>JAYVOX010000074.1:0-9940 GCA_043757695.1 Schlesneria sp. | reverse complement strand
GATGTGCAGCGGACGACATCACCGATCTGTCGCTCATTTCACGCGACGCGCGAAGACCAATTCGACAACATCATCCCACCAACGCGTGAACGGTTACGCTGACTGCCGACAGGAAAGAGGGATTCGCTCATGGCTTGGGAAACTCGGGACAACAGGCCGTATTTTTATCGCTCCGTGCGCGACGGAGCCACAGTCCACAAAGTCTACGTCGGCACTGGCGACGCGGGCCGGGCCGCTGAACTCGCCATCGAAATGCGTCGGGAACGGGAACAAGAGGTGCGTGACTGGCTGCATCAGGCCACTCAGTCGTTCGATGAACTCGACGCGATCGACGCGGAACTAGCAGTTGGATTATCTGCGGTGTTGTTCGCCAGATTCGGTCTGCGCATGGATGTTCGAGCGGCCCGCAGAACCGCTCGCAAACAAGGAGACTCGGCTATGAAAGGTGCTATCTGTGACCCGCCGCTGTCGCCCGGCGAGAAGGAAATATGGCAACAGTTGCGTGAACGGGCCAGTCGAGGCGACCGGGAAGCCGCCGAGCAGTTGCTGCCGTTCCTGGACAGGCACCCCCAGCTTCACGCGCGATTGGGAGACTTGTCGAAGCGGGCGCTGAATCACTGGCTCGACTTGGTGGCCGGTCGCGATGAGGCTGCCCGCGGGCTACACACACGCAGGTTTTGAAAATGATCGCGTCTATACAACAGAACGCGACGGATCCGCTTGAACGCTTACTCACCCAGCGAGTCGGGCTGTTGTGGCTGCAGGCCCACTATGTCGATATTCAGCTCGCGATGGCAGAGGCTCGGACTCCAAAGGAGCAGGAGTATCTCGACAAACGCCGAGATATCTCCCAGGCGGCCTACGCGACGGCAATTCACGCACTGCGGAATTATCAACAGTCCTTCGGAGCGGAGTCCTCTCGAAAGCCACCTCGACGATGATGACCGACATCCTCTGAAAAGTGCCGGGGCTAATGCCCGCCGAACAGTCACCTGTGTGCGGGAATCACCAGCGGCGTTGTTACTCAATGCCGGTTGCAGAACTCATCTTCGGAACGCCAACGAGGGTATCGACGGGACTGCCGAACCCACATCACAGTCCGATGAAACGGGAAGCCATTTGCTCCGACCGGAACCTCCCGATGACCCAGACGGCCGCATCACCTCCTACTGATGTTGTTGGGGCCAATAACTTTTGTTTCAGGACTGTTGGAAATCGTCAAAACTATTCGCAGAGTTCGAGTGCGTTAATCCCCCGCTACCGGCTCCTGTGGCTCCGAGTATCGGCTGCTCCCTAACGGACGCCGACCGCCATAGCGGACTCTATACGCCTTGTTCCAAGTGCGTCGTTCAACCGTCCCGTCAATACACCACAGGGCTTCGTCTCGGCGAAAACGGCCATCAACACAAATGGGTCGAGCCGGTTCAATGGCTGTCCATGCGAAGATCACATTCACCAATGACGGCCTTGATGGCGACTTCAAGCGTGACCAGCTTGTCTGAGACGGCCGCTTGTTGCGTCAGCAGTGTTCGCAACGCTGCGACACGCTTCTGGGCGACCTGCAGGTCGAGTCGCAGTTGCGGCAACCCGGATGTCAGGTCTTTAACTTCGGGAACGCTCCTTCCCGCGCCGGGTCGTCGATTCAGGCCACCGGACGCGAGCTGGATGTGGCGTCGCGTTTCCGCTGCCGACCAGTCCTTGTCAGCCGCCAACTTGGCTGTTTCGAGCAGCTTGTCCCATGTGCTGAGTGAGACCAGAGCGACGACGTTGGTCCAACTGAGCGGCAGACCGGTCTGTGTCATCCGTAAAGATCGCCGCGTTCTCCAATCGGCGGCGGCGGTGATCAGTTCGGCCAGTTGTCGCATTTTTTAAAGGTTCGAGTAGGACTTACCGACGGCGTAATTCTTCGCAATGGCCAGCATTCTCTGCTCGCTGATCGGCTTCGCATCTTTCAATCGAGTTCCAAGTTCGTAGCTGGCATCCAATCGCTCCAGTGCGGCCTGAATGGCGACCTTCGTCGCCCACTTGGGTTTCTTCGGAGTCGAGGGCTTGGCCGCCACTTTCGATTGATTACCGGGTGATTTCGGTTGTCGTTTGGGCGTCATTCAATCCACTGATAACCGAGCCGTTCCGGCGATGGTAAAGTCTCCGTCTGATTCTGCCTGATAGCTAAAGGAAAGACCAACCCCCAGCCACCCTAGAAGGTGGCTGGAGGTTGAGTGTGACGGCGAATGGCACCGCCTTCGACTTCGACTAGTGGCGTCGGTCATACGATTGCCAAGTCATTTCGCTCATGATCGCCGAAAGACGGGTCGGGAAATGACGCGGCTTCTGACAATCGGTTGAGGGAGTGGGGCGTTGAATAGCCCCCATCCTGGTCGCGGCTGTTTGTACTGCTCGCAGAAAGCCCGTCACGCGACGGACAGTTCACCGGCGAGCAGGTTGAGGATCTGATCGCGTTCGACCGGCAGGCCGCGCAGCCAGCGGGTGAACTGATGCACCATGAGGCCGGCGGCGAGGTTGGCGGTGTAGATCGTGCTGCGGGCGGTGCATTGACCGGCTTGCGCTTCGGACTGGTCGAACAGGGTCGTCGGGTAGTGATCGCGGCCGATCGTTTGAGTCGCGGTCAGGATGCGGAGGACTTCGCCCAACATGCGACCGTCACCATAAAACTGGCAACCGAGCGAGACCGCACGCCAGATTGCGGCTCGGGTCGAGATCGAGTCCACACAGCAGAAGACCGCTTCTCCGGTCTCATGCCGGGGACGGTAGCGATCCGGGATCGTGGAGACGGTGATCGTCGGATCAATGTGATGGATGACCTTCGCGGTGGCCGAGACCTTGGGCGCACCGAGGTCACCGGTGTAATAGCCCTGCGAGGTGATGTTGGTTACTTCGACGGTGTCGAAGTCGATCAGTTGCAGGCGGCGCACACCGAGGGCGGCGAGTTGCAATGCGACCTGTCGGCCGATGGCACCGACGCCGATTACGGTCGCGGTCAGAGCCTGCAACCGGGCGGTGGGGACGAGGTCTTGTTGGCGTGAGAAACGATCAGTCATCGGGGTCTCCGGTGTTTGTAGTGAGAACGGGAACATAGATTGAGCGTCACTTTCATTTGATTCAGACGCTGCTAGCGTCGGATGTCTTCCGCGGCGCGGGGAGGTGAGAGTGGTCTGTGGGAGCCGGTGTGGGATGGGCGGTTCTGAGTCGCGAGAAGACCCCGCTGGGGTCTGGATCAGCACTCAACGCACTGGGTGAACAGGTCCAGTCGTCGAAGAGAGGGGAGTACCAATGAAACGGCTCGGGATGGACGCACTTGTGATACTCGTCCGTCCATTCGTCGTGCTGACTGGCTGCAAACGGCTGGCGATAATCGACCGCCATTGGCAGCAGCAGTGAACCCCCCGGCCCGACGTGGAACCGCAAGCGGGCGTAGGTCTGGCCGCCGCAGGCCACGATCGCCATCACGGCCCAGTCGCTGCGGGCGAACACGCGGGCGAACGTCTCTTCATCGACGGAGCTGGGGTTTGCACAGTCGCCGGGGTGCGTGTGAATCCAGATCCGCCCGAACTGCTCGGGACGGCGTCCGGTATCAATCTGACGGTCGAAGAATTCGGCGACAGCGTCATCATCGAACGCGACGGTGACCGGGCAGCAGGGCAGCAGCAGGTTAGAATGGAGTCGCCAGCGCGCCCGATCGGCCGCCGCGCACCAACTCCGCACGGTGGCGGGATTGAGTCGCCGCATCTGTTCGCGGCACATCTCATACAGGGTCGGACTGAGATCAATTTCGTAATGGGTTTCGTGGAGCGGAGCGATCCGGCCCTGAAGCCGACCGGCCGCACGCCACAGTGGACGCTCAAAAGCGGGCATGGGTAAAGCTCCAAGAAAAAGGGAGGCCGCCGAGCGGGTGACTCGACGGCCTCCGGGATGTGACGGCGGACTCACGCGCAACGCGCCCCTTCGATCTTCGTCGGCGTGAAGCTGACCCGGTCACCGGGCTGCAACACCTGCTGCGACGAGGCCGTCTGCCGATTGACGCGGATCAGATAATCGACCGGCCTCCCGTGAGGGATGCGCAACTGAAAGAGCTGCGCGACCGGGGTGCCCTGCGCGACCTCGATGTAGTCAGCGAAGCCGGCACCGTCGTTGTTAATGAAGAGAATCTGCATGGTCGGACTCCAAGAGGGGGGAAGGAAGTTTTCAGTATTCGGTGTTCAGGAGGCAGCGGCCGGGTTGCCGTCGCCAGCAGTGAGTACGGCTCATTTGCGTCCGAAACGTCGGACGAGTCTGGTAACGACTTTGAACGCAGCCATCGTGACACCGAGAGCAACTCGGACAGCGGGGCTGGCGGCCACGAACGTGGCACATCGACCAACGACGGTGGCCGATGCCAGTAGACTGCGATGAAATCGCATCGTGATGCTCCTTGGTTGAGGGTACGGTCTGAGGTGTCGCGATGAACCAGCGTGTCGCTCACGCGACCGCCACGTAGCCTTTCGCAGTCTTTTGCTGAACGAGCTTCTCGGCGTGCGACGTGGCCGTTTCCTTCGAGTCGCACGGCTTGCACGACGGTTGGCCCGCCGAGCCGATGCGGCCGTAGCTGGTGTAGACATCCGAGCCTTGAACGCGGACCTCCCAGAACTTGTTGCTGGTGCCGACGACGAACTCGAACCGGCGTGGTTTTGATGCTGTGGTTGCGGACATGGGGGCATGGCCTTTCCTAATGCTGGGTGTGTTGTTGATGGTGAGCAGACCGGGTTCGTCACGGCGAACGCCGGTGAACACCGGGAATCGAGGGACGCCGCCATCGGTCAGTTCTTGGTACTTCACGCTGATCGTTTCACCGATCGCGGGTGGCAGTTCTCGCTGTGCGTCCGAGAGGCCGGTACCGCAGTGGAATTGAGTGCCGCTCGGTAGCTGTACGAGCAACGCGCCGAGGCGGCCCTTGTGACGGCCCTGCCCCGGTTCGTGGCCAATGACAGTCGCCTCGCAATCGAGAAATCGTTTGACCTTGAGCAGCGTGGTGGAGAGACGCGACTCGTACAGGGACGCGGGGCGGCGCAGCATCAGTCCTTCACCGCCGAGTTGTTCGACACGATCCAGTGCCGTGTCGAGATGCTCGCGGCTGCGGCAAACTTCTTGGTGCAGCGCGAGTGCATAGGGCGGTTGTCCCGATTCGAGTACCTGCCTAACGGCGGCCAAGCGTTGCTCAAACGGTAGAGCCACTGCGGGAGCGTCAAAGATCAGATACTGCACCTCGCGCCAGAGATCGGACGCATCGCTCCGACGCACGATCGAGACCGTGCATTGAAACTGCTTCCGACCGATCCACAGTTCGCCGTCGAGCGGTGTGGCGGGCAGACCGAGCGTGAACCACTCGGGAGCGTGATAGACGTTGCCGTTGCGGGACAGAAACTGCTTTCCATCCCAATAGGCCCGCACGCCATCGAGCTTTTCGCTGGCCCACCAGCCACTCGGGTTGATCTCGGGATTCCAAGACTCAGCCAACAGCAGTGGCGGTGCGACGACGGCAATCTTGGTTGGTGATGAAGCTGGCGTGTTGGTGAACGTCTGGCCGAGCCGAGACAGCTCCACGGCTTCACCGCGATACTGCCGCAGGTGCTTGCACGTTCTCCGGTCGATGGCGCGCGACTGGTTCTGCCACGCGGGGCACGAACACGAGTAGACGCCACCGACGTTCTTCAATTGATAGGGCTTCGCTCCCGAACCCCAGACTTCGGCGGTCTGGCCATCGAGCAGGTCGGGCATCGGTTCCTCCTTTCGGTGAGGGAGGATTTTGGTTGAAGCGTCACGACCTACCCGGTCCACCGCGCACAGCGATCGCAGTAGCCGCACGACGGGCAGTTCATGGCATTGGAAACCGGATAGAAGTTGCCCGACTGGATGCCGACCCAGACCCGCCGGATGAGTTGTCGGATGCGCTCGATGCGCAGGGGATCAGGCGTGACCGACTGAATGTCAATGTCGGGCTGCTTGGTCTTGGTAATCACCGCGAACTGCAACCGGATCGGTTTGTCGGTCAATTGTTGGACCAGCTCGTGATAGAGGACGAGTTGCCCTTCGGCCGCGTTGACATCACCGGCCGACCAGCGGCTCCGCGCCGTTTTGAAGTCGGTCACGACGAGGGCGTCACCCGTCTCGACCGCCAGATCGAGACGGGCGAGGAGATCGGGGCAGTCACCCAACACCGGGGCCTGCAACTCTTCCTCGATGCCGATGATGGAACCGGTGGAACGAACAACCGCGCGAGCGTTCGGTTTCCCTACCAGCCCGCGCGGTCGATCTGTGTCCTTTGGTCGATTTGCCGAAGCGAACCGACGCGGGATGCGAGGTGGACTGCACCACGGCACGCCCGGCCGATCCGTGAATCGGCCGGTTCTGGCTTCGACCGCCGGGCAGGCCCGACAGTCGGCGGAGTGCTGACGGCGGAGGAAGAGATCACCACCCGGAAGCCGTTGTTTTTGTTCCGGTTGTCGGGCGTGTTCCTGTTCCGATTGGCCGAGCGGGTGTTCCTGGAGTTGTTGTTCCACGAACCGCCACGCAATACACGATTCCCTCGCATCCCATAACGCAACACCCCACCCCGTAGGATGGGCACTCCTGCCCGTCCGGCTTTCTCTTTCATCGCACCAAGCATGAACTCGACTTGGCGAGCCGGGTGCCGTGAGGCCCCGGATTCTTCCACTGCGGAATCTCATCGCGAAGTGGAAATCAAGAGGAAGAAGCGAAGACCGGACGGGCAAGAGTGCCCATCCTACAAAGAGCGTGCTGGCCCACGGCTGAAGAGTGTGTCGTCGAGCAGGTCGGTTCGCAACGTCGTGCAGTCGGCGTGTTGGGCGTGACCGAGCCAACTGACGAGGCGTCGATGAATCGTCGGCAGATCGATTTCGCCGCGCGCGAACGCGGCCTGCATCGAACGTAACCGGCGGCGCTGGCGGTTGAGACTCTCGCGAGGCAGGCGTCGTCTGTCGGGGAAGATGCGATAGCCGAGGAACCGTGCGCCGTCCTCGACCCGTGAAATGGCCGACTTGTCGGGATGCAGTCGCAGTCGTTGGGAGGCGAGGAATTCGCGGCACGCATCGCGGTGCGCGGCCAGTTCGCGCTTGTCGTGGCCGAACAGGGCGAAGTCATCGACGTAGCGGAGATAGCCCGCCACGCTCAACTGTTCTTTGACGAAGTGATCGAACGAGTTCAGCAGCACGTTGGAAAAGAACTAGCTGGTTTGATTGCCAATGGGCAGTCCGCGTCGGCGTTCACTGGGAGTCAGCAGGTTATCGCCGGGGAACCAGCCATCGACCGGCTCTTGAACGTTCGAATGGTCGATGATCTTGGCCACGAGAGCCAGTGTTCCGCGGTCCTTGATCTTGTGGGCGACCGCCGCTTTCAACACATCGTGATCGACCGACGGGAAGAACTTCCGCAGGTCACATTTCAGGACGTAGCGGTGCGTGCGAGCGAAGTGTTGAAAGCGGTCCACGGCGGCGTGCGTTCCCTTGCCTTTGCGGCAGGCATAGCTGTCGTGGATGAACGTCCGCTCGAAGATTGGTTCCAGCACGTTGCACAGCGCGTGATGGACCACGCGATCGCGGAACGGGGCGGCGCTGATCATCCGTCGCTTGGGCTCAAAGATTTCAAACGTGCGGTAGGGACCGGGGCGATACGTGCCGCCCCGCAGTTCGTCCTGAAGTTGGAGCAGTTGCGTTTCCAACTCGAAGCCGAACCGGGCCACGTTCGCGAGGCGGCGTTTACCTCGGGCGGCGTTCCGGGCCGCTGTCAGCAGATTTTGGAAGCTCGTCAGTTCCTCCCACAGACCGCCGTGTCGTTTCATGCGAGCCTCCCACCGTTTGCTTGATCCAGCCGCCAAACAACTGACCGACCTCGTTCGCGAACCGCGCGGCCGAGCCGTAGCTTTCGACCGACAGACATTTCAAATCCTTGACGGCGCGATACTGGAACCGCAGCAACTCCAGTTCGAGATTCGCCTGTTGCAACAGCGGCAACCTGTCGCGCGTGTACTTCGCCCGCAGTAGCAGTTCGAGGACGGGGGTCACCCGTTCTTCCAGCCGCAGTCCGATCCCGTACCGGTGACTGCGGGGAAACTTGGCGATGTGGTTCAGAGTCCAGACGAGCAATTCGTGGGCTTTCTCGATGACGATCAACTCGGGCGGAGCGTGTGGCATTGGGCGAAGTCCTCACCAGAGTCGTTGTAGGATGGGCACTCCTGCCCGTCTTCTTTGTGGGCGAGGAAGAAGACGGACGGGCAGGAGTGCCCATCCTACAAAATCAAACTCGCGCGCCTCGCTGCGCTCGTCGCGGCGGGGCAGGTCGGCGAAGCGCCGACCTGTAAGGGTGAAGGCAAAGACGTAAAGCGGTAAGGGGGAGAAGAAATTACGGAGTCCTGACGGCGGAGGAAGAGAACACCACCCGGAAGCCGAAGTTTTTGATCCGGTCGTCGGGCGTGAGCCTGAGCCGAGCGGGTGTTCTAGGAGTCGCTGCCCCACGAACCGCCACGCAACACACGAGACTCCGAACCACTCGTCACCTTCGGGTCGGCCGTCGTGCCATAAGGAGAGTTGCCATCCACGTTGGCCTTGTCGCCGTTCAATGTGCTCCCAAAGTGAAACGTCGTCGTCCCCGCGCGGGCGGCGTATTCCCACTCGGCTTCTGTCGGCAGACGATACTTCACGCCATCCTTCACGCTCAGCTTCTGGCAAAACTCCGCCGCGTCATCCCACGAAACCTTCTCCACCGGGAACCGGCTCGTGTTCATCCCGCTGACCTTGCTGCTGGACATGCCTGTCTTCGAGAACCCACTCGGGTTCGTCCCCATCACGCTCTCATACTCACCCTGCGTCACTTCATCGAGACCCATGTAGAACGGCTGTGAGATGCGAACCGTGTGCGTCGGACCTTCGTCGGTGGATCGCTCAGCTTCCGACGCGGGCGAGCCCATCGTGAACGTCCCCGCCGGGATCAACGCGAGCTTCATGCCGGTGGCGCGGGACGTGATTTCTTTCAACAAGCCCCCCAGCCGGCCGAGGCTCCAGTCAGTCCCTTGGCCCCGCAGTTCCGGCGACTGTTCCTGATTCAGCCGCTTGTAGACGAACTCGGTGGTCTCGCGCGAGGCGTAGGCGGCCAGTTGCTGAATGCTGATCTGCTGTCGCGGATACAGCGCCGCGTCGGCCTGACCGTCGAGGTACTTGATCAACTGGCTGGTGAAGACCCCGTGCTTGAGTTCGGGATGCTCCCAGCTCTTTTCTTTCGGAGCACAACTGAAGAGGGAATACATGCCGGCTTGCTCGGTACGCGCCCGGCGACCGACCGGGTCGAGTTCCTCTTCCAGGGCCTTGTTCCCTTTGGCCGTGACTTCGTTGCGGCAGGCATCCACGACCAGCAACTTTTTGCCGGCGCCGCTCCGGGCGACCTTCTTCGAGAGCGCGCCGATGGAAACCAGAGTCGCGCGGTCCTTGGGATTGGCTTCCTCCGGACAGAAGAACGTCTCCTTGGTGTCGTCGGCATCGACCGGATCGTCCTTGTACTGCAAGCCGTGTCCTTGTCCGACTTGACCAGCCGCAGCAGTCCGTCCATCTGATCGTTGATCTTCTCCGCGGTGCCGGGCTTTCTGGCCGGGATCGGGTTTTGGTTGGTCATCACGATGCAGGTGAACCCCAGCCGCTCCAGCGACTGCCCCAGCGCGACGACATCGTCCTCGGAAAACTCCAACGGCCGCAACACGGCCGGATCGTAGGTCTCGACCCCGATCAGCAGGGCGTACTTCTTACAGGTGTCCTGCGCGCCAAGATTGTCCGTCTCAGGGGAGATGTTCTGGCGGAGGACCACCCTGCGATACGGTCGCGGGCAGGCGGTGGGCTGGTCTTCGAACTCGGCGACCTGCTCGCTCCGCAGTTCGAGATGT